>JBCCQO010000051.1:0-12507 GCA_039024595.1 Pseudomonadota bacterium
AGCGGGTGCCAGCGTTAGCCTGAGTTTTAGAAGCTGGGCAACGGCGGCTTTACTGCCGCTCACTATTGCGGGTTTTTCGCTTCTTCATGCGGGAGCACGAGTACGAGGGCGAGGCAGCTTTGGCCTGTCCTTGATGTATGTGACCTGGCTTGTGTTTGACGCCGTGAAGTTGTTACTGGTGGGCTTTGCAGTCGCCGACGCGCTAATGGACTTCCGGAGTCGTTGGAACGCTGGACTGAGCGCGGGTACGAACGGTCGAAAGAATGCGAACGACCAAAACGATGCGGAACCCACCGATCACAGGCAAGGCGAAGCGGGAAGCGTTGAAACTGATGAACGTGGTGAGCGCAGCCAAAGTAGCGCCGGCGAAGAAAGTAGCCACGACAGTAAGGGCGGCCAATACGGAGAGAGAGACGGGAACAGCGACGGGAACAGCGATAACGGCAATGACTCGACCCGATCCTAATACAACCGGGCTCGGATATGCAGGGCTCGGATACAGAAGAGCCCGATTAGACCGATAAGACCGATGCGAAGGCGCCTAAAGAGTCAGTAATGAAATCTGCTCTGTCGCCAGGATATTTAAACAAGCTGCTGCTTATACATTACGAAGCTTGCCAGCGATTGCAAAAGCCTGGGCGAATGCGTAGTAGGCCTTTGCAGTAACGGCAACTGCACAGACATCGTTGTAACAAACGAAAACAGCAATACCGTGTTAGTACAAACAGATTGATAAGGGCGGGTTAAGGCCCGAACGAAAGGAAGGAAAGGATCATGGAAGTAATCTTGCTCGAAAATATTGGTAACTTGGGTGGCCTGGGTGACAAGGTCAACGTTAAGGCAGGCTATGGTCGAAACTTTCTGATCCCACAAGGTAAGGCGGTTCCAGCGAGCGAAGAAAACGTAGCGGCTTTTGAGGCGAGGCGAGCGGAGCTCGAGCGTGCTGCTGCCGAAACGCTCACCGCTGCTCAGAAACGAGCAGAAGCGATTAGTGCACTGGATACCATCACGATCGAAGCCAACGCGGGTGAAGAAGGGAAGCTGTTTGGATCGATCGGAACGCGTGATATCGCTGATGCGATCACGGCGGCCGGCTCAGAAGTCGACAAAGCGGAGGTCCGTTTGCCAGAAGGTGCGCTCCGTGAGCTGGGTGAGTACAGCATCGCTATTCAACTGCACCCTGAGGTAATGACGGACGTCGCATTGGCGATCGTTGCAGAGTAAACGAGGAGATCAGTTGCACCGTCAGTCAGCGCCGGGCGGTGCAGCCCCAATCCGTAGTTCAGATCAGCCAGTTGAAGCCCAACAGATGCTTTGTGTTAGTAATCTGAATTGGGCTACTCTCTCTCGCCCGGTATCTGAAGGGCCGTAACGTGGCTGACACACTCTCACCAGATGGTCTTTCTTCTGCAGCGGTAGCTTTGAGTGGCGCCGCGCCGTCTTTTGACTCTGACCCAACCTCTTACGACTCCGATGTAGCTCGAATAAAACTTCAGCCTCAGTCACTAGAGGCGGAGCAATCTGTCCTTGGTGGTCTGATGATCTCGCAGGATGCCTGGGACGGTGTGGCGGAGCTCGTAGCGGCGACCGACTTCTATCGCCCAAACCATCGCATGATCTTCCGTCAGATTTACAATCTGGCTGAGGCGTCAAATCCCGTAGATGTTGTGACTATCGCAGACGCACTGCAAAACAGCGGTGAGCTAGAAGCCGCTGGCGGCCATGCCTATCTCGCCGAGCTCGCGCAAATCACACCGAGCGCCTCAAACATCCGTGCTTACGCACAGGTAGTGCGAGAGAGAGCAGTGCTTCGCCGACTTATTGAAGCTGCTCAAGACATCGCAGATTCAAGTTTTAATCCACAGGGTCGCAATTCCGCTGAGCTAATCGATGAGGCAGAGCGGCTGATAATGCAGATCGGCGAGTCGGGCCCCAAATCCGGTGGACCTCAAGGTGTCGAGATGCTCCTACGGGAAACCATCGATCGAATCGAAGAGCTGAATCAAGCGGGTGGCGCTATTACGGGCTTGAGTACCGGCTACGTCGATTTAGACAAAAAGACCTCCGG
Source organism: Pseudomonadota bacterium (assembly GCA_039024595.1). Classification (GTDB taxonomy): domain Bacteria; phylum Pseudomonadota; class Gammaproteobacteria; order Pseudomonadales; family Halieaceae; genus Congregibacter. Next base: position 2,069 of record JBCCQO010000051.1, read on the forward strand.
TTTACAGAAATCCGATCTCGTCATTGTTGCGGGACGCCCGTCTATGGGCAAGACGGCTTTTGCGATGAACTTGGTAGAGAATGCGATTCTCAACCAAACGGCTCCGGTTTTGGTGTTTTCCATGGAAATGCCTGCGGAGCAACTGATGATGCGTATGCTGTCATCGATTGGGAAAATCAATCAAACCGCGGTCCGAACCGGTCAGCTTGATCAAGGTGGTTGGGACAGTTTGGGGCAAGCAGTCGCAAAAATTAGGAGCACTCAGTTACTCATCGATGACACGCCCGCTCTAACCCCAACGGAAGTACGCAGTCGCGCTCGACGAGTCAAGCGCGAGCACGGTGATATCGCCATGATCATGGTCGACTATATGCAACTGATGCAGGTTGCCGGCGCTTCGGAAGGGAGAACCGCAGAGATCTCAGAAATATCGCGCAACCTCAAAGCGATCGCGAAGGAGTTCCGCTGTCCAGTAGTGGCGCTTTCTCAGCTCAATCGAGCCTTAGAGCAGAGGCCAAATAAGCGGCCGGTTAACTCAGACCTTCGTGAGTCTGGTGCCATTGAGCAAGACGCCGATGTCATCATGTTCATTTACAGAGACGAAGTTTATAACCCGGACTCACCCGATAAGGGCGTCGCAGAGATCATTATCGGGAAGCAACGTAACGGACCGATAGGCACGGTACGACTCGCGTTCTTTGGTGAATACACCCGCTTCGAAAACCTAGCCAGATCAAACGAGGGCTATGGTGCCTAAGTCGTGCACTTGAGCTTGTAGGGTTTCGGTTTCCTTCAGGCCTATTTGGCCACGTGAGAGAAGACGAACCTAGGTGCTACGGTGTCTTCAATCTTTCAGGCTGTCCAAAATCCGGGCAATTTCGACTTGGGCTTGATCGCGATTCAACGGCTTTGCGGCGACCAGATTTTCGGCCGCTTTTGGTACTTCAGGAAGCGATTCGCCCCGTAAGTGCTGCTGGCATCTAGTCAGGTAGTGCTCCATAAACGCTTGCTGGCTGTCCGACTCGTTACCAGCGGCGAGCAACAGCCAGCCCGTGTCTCGAGCTGCCCAGTAGACTGTCTCGTGACTCCATCGCTTATTTTCCCGTTCCTGCGCGCCGTTGCAGGCTTCAATAAAGGCCGTCGTGGGAGCGGGCAGGCCTAGGGCCGGAAGCGCTTCTGCGCAGCAGCTGCGCATTGCTTTGAGCGTGGGTAGGTACTCGTTGTTCTCGATAGCTTGTTTCGCACCTTGCAGTATCTGCACCGGCGGAAACTCTCCGAGCGAGTCGAGCCACAGTTTTTTGATCTGATTGAGTTGTTCCGCTTCGTTGAAGGCCGCGTAAAACTGATTGTGATAGTTGATTCGAAACAGCGCGAAAACCTGGTTGATTGCGTCAATGAGCGCCGTATCGGCTCGCTGCGCTGCGTCCGCTGAATCAGTCGGCCCAGGAGCGGTCTGTGAGGTCTTGTTTGAGGCTTCGATCTCTTGTTTTACCCGCTGAACCAAATCCGCGCTCTCCTCCATCAGTTGCCACCTTCGCTGTTACTTGCTGATTCGGCTCTTGTTGGTGTTTCGCCCAGCGAAACTGTACATGCTGTTTGAATTTGTTCTGCCAAGCATAGCCCGCACTCCCACGTTCTCGCCAATAGAGCGTGAAATCCTCTACTTGCTGAAGCGCAAAGTTACGGGGAATTCCGTGGAACTGCTCAAGAATCTCCAGCATGTCTTCGCTGGGCAAAAAATCTATCGGCAGCGGTTTACCTTGACCACTTTTCGGGAACGGCGCTGTACCGCTCCGATCAGGTCCGGCTGTGGTAGCGGGAGGCTTCGCTGCGCTCGTCTTTTTTTCCTCCGGGGGTATTCTGTGCTCCTCAGGTCCAGACAATGAAGGAGGTTGACTAGCGCTCAGAACAGAGCTTGCCCCTGGAGAATCGTTGATCGCGAGTAACAAACAATCTTTAGCGGCACCCGCGCGATCCAGAGCTACGAGGCCGATAGATTCCAGCGACTGGCAGAGGCGGTCAAGATCGCCGACCCGCCAAAAAGGCATAAGCTGTAAAAGGTAGGCCTTACTCACATGAATCCAGTCCCGCTCTTCACGTCGAGTGGCTGGTTGATGCAGATACAAGCCTTTGATCTGCTGGAGCAAGACTGCTTCCTCCAACCCCACGGCAGTGGCGAGCTCGGCGGAGAACACGAGCTGTGGATCGGGGACAAGTCTGCCGGCGGCCATGGGCGATCGATCAATCAAAAGGGCCGCGTAGAATACCCACCTTCCTCCATTAGTTGTAGCATCGCGAAGCCAAACTTCTAAAAAACTCGCCCCTGGCACTAGGCGAGGGTAAAAATTCCACGACCTGGATAAAGGCAGTTATCACTTCAGGCGCTATGAAAGACCTAAAGGCAAGATAAACACTCATGGTAAAGGCAAAAACCGCTTTCGTTTGCAGCGAGTGTGGCTCTGATTACAGAAAATGGCAGGGGCAGTGTAGTGACTGCGGCGCTTGGAACACGATAACCGAACTGCGGCTCGGTCCGGCGCAGAAAGCGGCAAATGCTGGCCGGGCCCGCGGAGGCTACGCGGGTGAGCTTGCCCAGGCGCAGGTGCTGAGCGCCATCGATACCGCCGAGCTGAAACGCATTCCCACCGGCCTCAGCGAGTTAGACAGGGTACTGGGCGGCGGCCTCGTTCCCGGATCGGCGATTTTGCTAGGAGGCAACCCCGGTGCCGGTAAGAGCACTCTGTTACTGCAAGCCAGCTGCCACTTAGCTAAGACGATGCCTGCTTTGTACGTGACGGGAGAGGAGAGTCCGCAGCAGGTGGCCATGCGCGCATCGCGACTTAGCTTGCCGGCTGATCGTCTTGAGCTGATGGCAGAAACCAATGTTGAGACGATTCTCGCAGTGCTTGACGATAAAAAGCCCGGTCTGCTGGTGGTGGACTCGATTCAAGTAGTTTTCAGCGATGAATTGAGCTCAGCGCCTGGGAGCGTTTCGCAAGTTCGAGATTGCGCCGCTATGCTGACGAGAGCTGCCAAGCAGTCCGGTACCGTGCTTGTGTTGGTGGGCCACGTCACCAAGGACGGTAGCCTCGCTGGCCCTAAAGTGCTGGAACATATGATCGACTGTTCTGTGCTTCTTGAGAGCTCGGACGATCAGCGTTTTCGAACCCTGCGTGGACAGAAGAACCGTTTTGGCGCGGTCAATGAACTGGGTATTTTTGCGATGACTGAGGGAGGCTTGCGAGAAGTTAGAAATCCCTCAGCAATCTTCTTGGAGCGTGGCGAAGCCCATTCCGCGGGCAGCGTCGTGATGGTGACTTGGGAGGGGAGCCGGCCACTCTTAGTCGAAGTACAAGCGCTGGTCGATGATTCACCGCTGGGAAATCCGCGACGCCTTGCGGTTGGTTTGGAGCAAAACCGTTTGGCTATGCTACTGGCGGTACTCCATCGGCACGGCGGGCTACAGGTTGGTGATCAGGATGTGTTTGCGAACATTGTTGGAGGTATGCGGGTTATAGAAACGAGCGTCGATCTGGCGCTGCTCCTAGCGCTTGTCTCGAGCTTTAGGGATCGGCCCTTACCGCGGGATCTCGTGGTCTTTGGAGAAGTGGGTCTGGCGGGAGAAATCCGACCTGTTCCCTCGGGCCAGGAGCGTCTTGCGGAGGCGGTCAAACATGGCTTCACTCGAGCCATTATTCCGCGAGGCAACGCGCCTAAAGCGTCTCCGAAGGGGGTTTCTGTCTATCCCGTGGCGACCTTGGCCGAGGCGCTAGCGCTGGACGTTTAACGTGTTTCGCTTTCACGAATTAGCGAGTAGCGATCCAAGAGCGCCAAGTAGCGTTGGTCTCTGGCTTGCCGTCGCGCATCTTCCAGGTAATCTCTAAGCACCTGATCGCGAACCGCTCCAAGGTCCGGTATTTCGCTTGGTGTCCTACTTTCGAGCAACACGAGGTGCGCACCGAAAGCAGAGGGGATCGGTCCCGCCCAAGTGCCAAGTGGCAACGAATCAAGCCCTTCGACAAAAGCTTGCCCAAAGAGATCAGCAAGCTTAGCGCCTGAGGTCGAGCGCACGCGCTTTGGAAGGGAAGCGGTGTCACCGGCTCCGATGATGCCCCCGGCCTCGATTTCGCTTAGTTGCTCGCGCGCGTCTGCCGTCGCATTCGCGCGCCGATCGCTACTGAAAAATATCTGTTGCAAGCTAAAGCGCGCTGGCTGTTTATAGTCATCGCTGTGTTCTTCAAACCACGCAGCTAGTTGTTGATCGGTCGGATTGAGTTCCACGTTTAACTGATCGACGTAGGCTTCAAATTTTTGCCGCATTCTGCGTCGTACGATCGGGTCGTTCCTATCTAGGCGGAGTCTTATCGCTTCTCTTCCGGCAACTTCTTCGCGTACCCAGTCGTCCACCAGTCTTCCGGTTTCAGCGGCATTTGGTTTGCGCTGCCACACCCTTTCAAACGCTGCCGTGAGTTGCGCCTCCTGAGCCCTACTTAAGTAGATCTGCTCGTCGAAAGCGTCGGGCTCAGCAAACAATCGAAAGGCATAGAAAATTGCGCCGCCGAGAAGCAGGAAGTAAACAATAGGATCTTTGAGTCGCATGGGCTCGACTGTGGTAGCGATTACTCTTGCGCTTGGGTGATTCGATCAATCTCACTGTCGAGAGCCAGCGGATCTTCTACGTGCTCTTCAAGCAAAGAACGCAGGGGAGCGATGTTTCTTTGATCCACATGCTGGACAGAGAATCCAAGGCGACCAGCCTCTACGTGTTGCAAATAGGCGTGAAGTTCTAGGGAGCCATGCTTTCCGGCGTCAATGAGCAGAGTGAAAGGCTCGTTGTATTGTGCATCCCAAACATCCGGTTGGTCGGTGGCGACCCCCGCTAAAGAAATATCGATCAGGCGTTGATGCCAGACGCTTCCGCCCTGATGTACCTCGACCGGGAGATCGATTACGGCGCGTATGAAGTTTCGCCGATCATTCACAGGCAGGTTTACCTCTCTTGGCCTTTCTTGCGCCTGCTCATTGAAGCACAAGCTGTCCTTCGATTGCACTCACCGCAAACACCGTTTGTAGCTGCTCGCCAGGCCTGGCCTAAACCACCCAAACCTCGCGCGAGGGTGTTCTTCTCTCTGGTCGTTCTAAGTCGACCAACCCGAATCCGGCATCGGGCTGCTGGCCCGTCTTCCGGTAAGTAGGTTTCTTCCCTTATTTGAGCTTGCGGTACGGAACACGCTGGGGCTGATCGGCGTTGGCGCCAACCCGTTTACGCCGGTCCTCCTCGTAATCACTGAAGTTGCCTTCGTGAAAAACCACAGCGCCATCATCTTCATAGGCAAGGATATGAGTCGCTATCCGATCCAGGAACCAACGGTCGTGGGAGATGACAAGCGCCGCCCCCGGGAAGGCTAAAAGCGCCTCCTCAAGCGCGCGCAGAGTTTCCACGTCCAGATCATTGGTGGGCTCGTCGAGCAGCAGTACGTTTGCGCCTTGCTTCAGCAACTTAGCCAGGTGGAGACGATTGCGTTCTCCACCAGAAAGATCTTTTACGAACTTTTGCTGGTCCGATCCTTTGAAGTTAAAGCGACCCACATAGGAGCGGGAATTCACTTCATAGGTACCGATGGTAATGATGTCCTGACCGTCAGATATTTCTTCCCAAACGGTCTTATCACCCGCTAGATCGTCGCGAGACTGGTCGACGTAGGCAAGCTCAACGGTGTCTCCCAACTCGACAGTTCCGGCGTCGGGCTGCTCGGCGCTCGTAAGGATGCGAAACAGCGTTGATTTACCCATGCCGTTGGCTCCGATAATACCTACGATGCTGCCTTTCGGAACGGAGAAACTGACGTCTTCAAACAGTAAACGATCGCCAAAGCCTTTTTGAAGCTTCTCTACCTCGATGACCTTATCGCCAAGCCGTGGCCCCGGCGGTATATAGATCTCGTTGGTTTCGTTTCGTTGCTGGAATTCTTGTGATTGAAGTTCTTCGAAGCGTGCTAGTCGGGCCTTGCTTTTGGCCTGACGTCCCTTTGGATTACTACGTACCCACTCCAGCTCTGCCTTGATCGCTTTCTGATGCGACGCTTCCTGCCGCTGCTCCTGCTCTATACGTTGCTCTTTCGCTCCTAACCAATCTGAATAGTTTCCCTCATAAGGAATGCCGCGGCCTCGATCCAATTCGAGAATCCAGCCGGCGGCGTTATCGAGAAAGTAGCGATCGTGCGTAATGGCTACTACGGTCCCCGCAAAGTCATCCAGAAACCGCTCCAACCAGGCCACGCTTTCCGCGTCCAAGTGGTTGGTTGGCTCATCCAACAGCAACATATCGGGGCCAGAGAGCAGTAAACGGCAGAGCGCAACTCGCCGTCGCTCACCACCGGATAGGGTGCTAACGTCTGCCTCCCAAGGTGGTAGACGAAGTGCATCGGCAGCGACTTCAAGTTTGTGCTCAATATTGTGCGCATCGGTCGCTTGTATGATGTCCTCTAACCGGGCTTGTTCTTTCGCGAGCGCGTCAAAATCCGCGTCTGGTTCTGCATAGTCCGCGTAGACCTTCTCAAGACCGGCTAGTGCATCAAGCGCTTCTTTAAGGCCCTCTTCAACGTTTCCGCGGACATCCTTCTCGGCATTGAGCTGGGGTTCTTGCGGCAGGTATCCTATGTTGATGCCTGGCTGAGGGCGCGCCTCCCCCAAGATATCCGTGTCCAAACCGGCCATGATCTTCAAAAGCGTCGATTTTCCAGCGCCGTTCAAACCCAAAACGCCTATTTTGGCGCCGGGAAAGAACGATAGAGATATGTTCTCTAGAATGGTTTTCTTCGGCGGGACGACCTTGCCCACGCGGTTCATGGTATAGACGTATTGAGCCATGGCGGAAAAAGCTAACGTTGTTGGGGGCGGCGGAGTTTAGCAAAGCCTGTGTCGCGGAGCCTATTGATCGTCGTTCGGCAAAGATGAATCTGCGGCGAAGCCAGAGCAAATTTCGGTTACACTTCGCGCCTTTTCCAAAGTGACTTTTCCATAGAGGAGCGCCCCGGGGGGGCAATCCACGGCAGGAGGCTTATCCATGTTTGATGTGTCTACAACCATCGAGGGTTTCGACGACGAACTGTTCGCAGCAATGGGCGAGGAGGAGCGACGCCAGGAAGAGCATATCGAACTGATTGCATCGGAAAATTATGCGAGTCCCAGAGTGCTGCAAGCGCAGGGATCGGTGCTCACGAATAAGTATGCCGAAGGCTATCCGCGCAAGCGTTACTACGGCGGCTGTGAGTATGTAGACACGGCGGAAGAGCTAGCGATCGCTCGGGCCAAAGAACTCTTCGGCGCAGACTACGCAAACGTTCAGCCTCACTCTGGGTCGCAAGCCAATTCCGCTGTTTTCCAGGCCCTTATATCCCCCGGCGATACCATTCTCGGGATGAGTCTGGCGGACGGTGGACATCTCACTCACGGCGCCAAGCCGAATTTTTCCGGTAAGCACTACAACGCGATTCAATACGGCTTAGACAACGATACGGGCGAAATCGACTACGAACAGGTTGAGGCCTTGGCGCGCGAACATCGCCCGAAGCTGATCATCGGTGGGTTTTCCGCCTACAGTCGCGTTGTCGATTGGGCTCGCTTTCGGCGGATCGCGGATGAAGTGGATGCCTACTTTCTGGTTGATATGGCCCACGTCGCAGGGCTTGTGGCCGCAGGTGTCTATCCAAACCCCGTCCCTCATGCCGACGTTGTGACGTCGACTACGCACAAAACCTTGCGCGGACCAAGGGGGGGGATCATCCTGGCAAGAGCCAACGAAGCCTTGGAAAAGAAGTTTAACTCAGCGGTGTTCCCTGGTGGTCAAGGCGGACCGCTCATGCACGTGATCGCAGCAAAAGCTGTGAGTTTTCTGGAGGCGCTCCAGCCGGATTTTGTGGACTACCAGAAGCAGGTGGTTGCCAATGCTCGGGCAATGGCCGGGACTTTCATGGAACGGGGAATTAACGTTGTTTCCGGGGGAACGGATAACCATCTGATGTTGGTGGATCTCATCGGCAAACCCTATACGGGGAAAGATGCTGATGAGGCGCTCGGTGCTGCTCATATTACGGTCAACAAGAATGCGGTCCCGAACGACCCTCGATCACCGTTCATCACCTCCGGCTTGCGTGTCGGGACACCGGCCATCACGACTCGGGGTTTTGGAGAAGCAGAAACCAAAGAGCTAACCGGCTGGATATGCGATGTTTTGGATGCGCTGGAAGCAGGTGATGCGGAAGCGACGATCACCAACGTTCGCACTAAGGTGCTCGCTATCTGTAACCGGTTTCCTGTCTACGGGGAAAGACCTGCGGCGGGTGCGGCGATTGCGGCTGCTTGAGGCGCCCCTCGTTCTGGCTCTTCGTGTGCTAACCCGTTAGTCCCAAGAAAACCTGAGCTATGCATTGCCCTTTTTGTTCAGCGCAAGACACCAAGGTGATCGACTCTCGACTGGTATCAGATGGTACCCAGGTTCGTCGTCGCCGGGAGTGCTTGGCGTGTAAAGAGCGCTATACCACCTACGAAGCGGCCGAACTCCTGATGCCAAAGGTCATCAAGCAAAACGGCAGCCGCGAACCCTTCGATGAGGAAAAGCTTCGAGCCGGATTCCTCCGCGCGCTAGAGAAGCGGCCCGTGTCCGTAGAAACAATCGAGGCGGAGATCAGTCACATTAAGCAAAACATGCGAGCGACGGGTGAGCGAGAAGTGAATTCCCGAGAGCTTGGCGAACTTGTGATGAGTAGCCTGAAGTCTCTAGATAAAGTTGCCTATGTTCGCTTTGCGTCGGTCTATCGCAGCTTCGAAGACATCGCGGAATTCCAAGTAGCCATCGATAGTCTTCAAGAAGAGCCGGAAACGTCCACCACCGATTCCCGCGCAGAGCCAACCGGCGACGTTTGAGTCGCGGCGCTTCATCCAGCTAAGCCGGCGATGTTTTCCGCCTTCGATCAAGAAATGATGACTCGCGCCTTGGAGCTTGCGGCGAGGGCTCGCTGCTGGGCCAGGCCCAACCCTCATGTCGGTTGTGTGCTCGTCAAAGACCACATCGTCGTGGGTGAGGGCTACACGCAACCGGCGGGAGAAGCTCACGCAGAGGTCGTCGCGCTGCGAATGGCTGGTGCTGAGGCCAGGGGCAGCACGGCTTACGTCACACTGGAACCTTGTGCCCATCATGGAAAGACTCCTCCTTGTTCGCAGGCGCTCCTTGACGCCGGTGTCATTCGCGTCGTTGCAGCATTGACAGACCCCAATCCCAAGGTAGACGGGCAGGGCCTCGCCCAGTTGAGGGGAGCCGGAGTGGCGGTTCAACACGGACTATTGGCGGAGCTCGCGGAAGAGCAGCTCGCGGGATTTCTCGCGCGCCAAAGGCGAGGAAGGGGGCGGCTGCGGGCGAAGCTGGCAATGTCTGTAGATGGCCGAACGGCTATGGCTTCTGGAGAGAGTCAGTGGATCACCGGTCCGGAAGCCCGCCGCGATGTGCAGAATTTGCGAGCGGAAAGCTGCGCGATTGTGACGGGTGTTGGCACTGTGCTGACCGATGATTGCGCGTTAACGATTCGCGAGGCACCTTTTGGCGATGCACCTCTTGCTCCGGAGTCGAGGCGAGCGCTTCGTGTGGTAGCAGACAGTCAATTACGAACTCCCTCTAACGCGGCGGTGTTAGCGGGTGATCAACCGGCACTACTTGTGCATACGCCCGAGGCGCAGGTACCTAAGGCGCTGAACGCAGTGTCTCGTCACATCGTCAGCCGCAAGAACGGCATCTTGGACCTGGCGGCATTGCTGTCCGAGCTCGCGCGCCGAGAGTGCAACGAGATTTTGCTAGAATCCGGCCCCCGGCTGGCTGGCTCGATGCTACGCGCAGGTTTGTTGGATGAGTTGATCGTGTTTGTTGCCCCGAAGTTGCTGGGCAGTAGCGCACGACCACTATTCGAGTTACCGCTTGAGAAAATGGTCGAAGCGCGGCAGCTGTCGCTGCAAGAAGAGAGCCGGGTAGGGAAGGATCTGCGCTTGCGCTTCGCGATCGTAGACTGACGACGGGCTCACTCCCTTCTAACATCTGATACTTGCTACAAATACGGAGATAAAGACATGTTTACCGGCATCGTACAAGCCGTCGGCAGTGTCGCTGAGTTGCAAACCAGCACCGGTGATGCGCGCCTCCGGATCATCACCGGTAAGCTACCCATGGAGGATGTTGCCCTGGGTGACAGCATTTCTACGAACGGCGTTTGCCTGACCGTGGTAGAGCTACCCGGCGACGGCTTTTGGGCTGATGTCTCGAATGAGACGCTGGCTCTTACCACCCTGGGTAAGCTAGCACCAGGATCGCGGGTGAATTTAGAAAAATCTCTTACTCCGGAAAGCCGACTCGGCGGGCATATCGTAAGCGGGCACGTCGACGGTCTGGGAGA
>JBCCQO010000052.1:0-12409 GCA_039024595.1 Pseudomonadota bacterium
GAGCCTGCACGTGCTGGCTTACAACATGAAACGGGCCGTCCGGCTCGTTGGCGTAAAGAAATTGATGGAGGCGATCTGACAAGATCGCTCGCCTGGAGAAAATACAGATAGCTTGCCCATTATTGACCGTGTTTTTACACAGCCTCGGCCAACTCCGGCCAACTCCGGCCAAATCGCAACTTCACTCCTACAGTATTTCCTAGTTCCGCGGCGTCAGCCGGTGTTTTTCACCGAGCGTAGCACGGCTACTTCCTAACCCTATGATTTGATTGACTTTGTAAGAGTAAGAATCTCGAGATTAATGCTAGGGTCGGTTTGCCCAGGCGCGGTGTAACACGGTATGTAACAACGCTCGATTGCAACGCGCTGATTCGTACTGTGTTTTTGAGCAGGAGTAGAGATGTTAGCGAGCCAGGCAAACACGACCACGGTCACTAAACGTAGCTGTTGACCGTATTCGTGTTGAACTCGAAGAACATCTATATTGCCGCCCAAAATACGTCTAGGTTGGCGTCTTGGATAGGGGATGAAAATGATGGATGGACCTTCATTGGAGATGGCACGGACTTCGATTACGTGGCTGCGCAAGAGGCGATAGACTCGTTCTTCAGTGAAGAAAGAATCTATCTTTCCGTAAATCAGCTCAATGGTTTTGAGCTACCCACATCAAAAGTTGGCCGGGAGCTACGTGAGCATGTTCACCGTTGAGCATGGTTGGTGAACGCTGACTTTAAGAAAGTCATGGTTTTTTCTAATACGGGAGTATATCGCTGTGGCTTGGTTGCCAGTTAACAAGCCGTGGCTCTTCGCACGGGGACGAGAAACCGCGATGCTGTTTTGAGCTCCTGCTTGAAGCGTTATTTGTCATGGAGGCCGTTGAGTGGATGACACGATTGAATACGATGCCATTTTGGTAGACACATCTATTTTCGATGGCAACGGACTCCGTCTCGAGCGGGGCCTGCTAGGGAAGCTTTCGCAATTTAAAAATCGGCCGATCGATTACATCCTTCCCGACGTGATCAAGAACGAAGTTACTGCTCACATCGATAAGAAAATTGCCAGTGCTCGGGCTGCCTTAGAAAAATCATTGAATGATGCTACCGATCATCTGTTCTTTGATGGAAGTGTTCTAAACGGCCTGAAAGACATGCTGGTAAGCAAAGACGAAATTGCAGGCCTTGGTCAAAGCAGAGTCGCGGCGTTCATCGAAAATACCGGTGCTCTGGTTCTCAATAGCGAGAATTTTGTTGGGGTGTCCAAAGTCCTAGAAATGTACTTTGCGAATGAAGCACCATTCGCCATATCGGGCAAGAAAAAGTTTGAATTCCCAGACGCAATAGCGCTTTTGGCCGTAGAGGATTGGGCCAACCAAAATGGAAAAAACGTCCTGGCGGTGGCTAAGGACAGTGATTGGAAGGCGTACTGCCATGAATCGAAGCGAATCACTTACACCGAAGATCTTGCTCAAGGCCTTGCATACTTCAACCAGCGTCAAGCACCACATGATTTTGTTAGCCGTTTGTCCAAGGCGATAGAGTCAGACAAAGCGGTATTATTTCTTAATGTCCTTAAGGGCCTTCTTGAGGGCATTCTGAATTCGGCCACCGTCGATCAAGAAGCAGAATCTCAATTCTATTGGGAGCCGGACGGCGCCGATGTGTGGCTCGATGAATTTGAGATTCACGACGAAATTTTTCAAGTGGTAGATGAGGGTGAAAATTGGGTTTCATTTGAGTTTTACGCCACCATCACCATGGAAGGAGAAGGCGATTTCTCATTAGCCATGTACGATTCGATTGACAAAGATTACGTGCCAATGGGGGGCGTAACGGTGAGAGCGAAACAGACCTTTGAATCTCCGTTGTTGATTTCTGTATCTGGAGATCTTCAAGGGAAAATAGATGAAATATCTGTGGATGAGGTTGAGGTGCTAGAAGGCTTCGGCTCGATGGACTTCGGGACGCTGGAACTTGATAGTGGTCCGGACTGAGATGACATATAAGAAATCGCTGCAGAGGACGTTTGGCCCGTTGCCCATTTTGGATCTAGTAAAAAAAGGGACGTGGCCGGAATGGCCGCTGAACTTAGGCGTAGTCTTACCTTTCTTGTGTAACGATGGCAGAAAAAGTGAATATTGTTCGAGCTTTCATTCCGGCGCTGCTAGTAACTACCTGAACACCTGAGCCGCCGACCGAGCAGACAGACGTGGTCCTACGATACGGAAAAACGGCGGTGCGGGCCAAAACTTAAGAGGGTGGGACCTTTGAAGTCAGTAAAGATACTGATCTCGAGACCTTTGTATTTTCGGGCACGATAAGCGATCAGGATGATAAATATCTAAAAGACTTGGCTTTCTCCAGACATAAAAAAGCAATGACTCTCTTACGGAGTTGGATATTGCAGTCTGACTCATGGCAGATTAGTCGGCCACTGTTGGCGGAGTAGATAACGCCGTATACAGCGTATCTTTGGAGTAACGGCGTGAGAGATCGCAAGTGACTATGGTTGAATGGCCGTAGTGGGTCGAAAACGAAGGTGGCTCCCAACCGGTTTGAACGTCCTCTCCCGAGAAGCTCAATCCGGGTGCCGATCTCCCACAAAGGTTTAAGCAGATACGTAAATATACGGCTTAGGAGAGGGCGATCTATATTGGCTATGAAGAATCAAACTCTTGTTTCGCTTATACAGTGGTGCACTAGTATCTAGCATTTGTAACGACCCACTATCCAGCAATATTCGACGATTCTAGGATCCGCTGTTTTGATCACTTTTGTAAAAGTAAAACCCCTGTTGGCTGTGTTTTCTTCATGGTTGACATGTACACTATGCCCTTGACAGGTGGCTTAAGCTAGAGATGGGGTTTTCAGACTCCAATTTTGACCTAAAGGAAACGAACTATGAATCGAGTGCGCTCCAGTACGCACGCAACTATTTCTTTCGCCGAATAAAGCAAATAGATCCGGAATGGCTTAAAGACCCTAAGGGGCACTTCGGTGCTCTCTGGCAGTCCAGCTCCCTGCCGTCAGCATTGAATCTATTGTTTATCAGTAGACTGCTCTACAGTGTTGAACGCTGTATTACGCCGGAGTCGAATGGAGTTCTCGATAAGAAGATTTATCACCTTGTCTGTACTTGCGAGCGTCAGTTTGAGGAACTACTCACCGAGTTGGTCGTATGCGGGCTTCTAACTCGTATCAGCACCTCTATATCAATGGAACCTAGAAGCAGTTTTTATTCTGATCGAAGTGTCGACTTTAACATTAGCACAAGAGAAGGTCAGAAAATTTACGTTGAATCAACAGTGTTTCATCTGAATAAATTGGATGACTGGAATAAAGCGGTAGCGCAAATCAGATTCAGGTTCGAGAAGGCAATTAGTCGTGCAAAATTACGACGAGAATTACAGCTTTTCGTACCCTTGTGCTCGTCAAATCATACTATTGATCACAAAGCGTTCGCTAAAACACTATGCAAGATAAGAGAGTTTCCTGCAGGGAGTTGCGAAATATCGGCAGGAAGCGACCCGATAGAAATACACTGGTCGGAGCCACCAATGGTCAACCTTGATCATCACGGGGCCAAGCTTCAAGTTAATCCAACGACTATCTTAAAAAGCAGTAATATCGAAGTGGTTTCTTGTGCACCGAGTTTCGCAAGCTTAAAATGGGGCCGTGACGCAGAGCAATTGATCTTCACATCTTTAACGAACACTTTTAAGCTCAAGCGTCGTCAATTCGACCTTTTATCTCCTTATGTCCTCTATTTGCGAATTTACGACTCCAGGATCCCGGCAGAAGGTATAGAGGACATTATCTCAAGAAGAACGTTTAGAAACGATCGATTTGCGTGGATATCGGCGATCGTTCTGCTGGAAATAAAAGTTGATCAGTATTCAGGCAGGTCTGTTAGGGCTACTTTTGTTTTTAACTCGAACGCTAGATTCGCTGTCGATAAGTCTATCTTTTTAGAAAGCAAAGGTTGACTGTATACAAAAAATTCTGCGAAACGCTAAGGGTACCAAAAGTAACGATGCTGATCGACACCCCCTACTAGCCACGGCAATAACACTGATTTATACAGGTCGGGGAAGTAATAAACTTGTTTCGCTGACAGTCGACACGTGAGTCTTAGCGGCGGTTTGCTGAATAGGGGTCAGGATGATGTCTGATAAGTGTCGTACTGTGTCGGTCAACAAACAGATCATGAAAGACCGCTCTTGAGAGCGAACGGCTTGAGTCGGGCGGCGGGATTCCCGAGTTCGGCCACAAGCTGATATTGAATTGAGTCACCTGCCCCCAAAGCCCGAAAGTTTTGTGCTCACAAGAAGCCGCGGTGTGCGTTTTCATTTTTCCTAGAAAGCTGCGGCGAGTCGATATCGCGGTTCTAACGGTTTGAGCGAAGAATTTTCGCTGCTCTTAACTAAATTGCTGCTGAACCCCATGAATCGACTGGCTAGGCTTTGAGCGAGGCGTAAACGCAGCTCGCGATTCCTATGATTAATAAAATGAAGTACGGTACTGTGTGTGACCAGTGTGCTTTCGTTGTTTGCTCGATTTCGAGTGCTTTTTCAAGATTCTGCATAGTTTGAGCAGTTCTTCTGTATCCTTCATGCGCGCCATAGAAGCAAAAAACGAATGCCACTCCCAACAACGAAAGCGCGTTAAACAAAGAGCGGATTGAAATGCCGGTGTCCGATGAGTAAGCGGTTAAAGCAAGAGCGATAGCACCAAGATACGTTAGCGGTAACTGCCACATCCTGCTGCCGTGTAGGCCTATCCTGTTTTGGAGAGTCTCTAATTGAACTCGTTTCGATTCCAAAATGATATCTCGGTCCATAGCAAATATTTCTCTGTAATTGATGAATTCTGGTGACAGTTCACTCAATAGGCGCTGAGGTAGACGCGGGATCAGCTTGCACAACTGCGCTCGAAGCATTCGGCCGCCCGCGCTCTCATCGGACTACCTGTGTTTGCTCTTTTTGCAAGCGGATTTGCAGCATATTTTCTACGGTACTCAGTTTTTGCTTTTCTTGAAGACCAGAGTGTCACGCTCTGGGTTTACGTGGCCGGTGTTTAAGGAACAGCGCTTGAGGCTGCATGCACGATCCTTTTGTCCAGAAAGATCTAAGAACTTAAAATGATGACACATGACAAGTGACTATGGTCGAACGTCGGCAACGTGTCGAATTGAGTCGGTCAACAAACGTAGCAAGAATGACGGCTCTTGAGAGCGGACGGCTTGAGCTGTGCTGCGGGGTTCCCGAGTTCGGCCATAAGCTGATACTGAAATAAATAAACTGCGCACATAACCCTAGATGGCTTCGAGATAGACAAGGTTTGGAAAGAGGTCCGCCAATCTAATAGGACTGCTCGCCCTCTCGGTTGTAGTCGTTGTCTTGGCGGATCCGCGTAGATTGCCCGCTCGCTGGATTCGTTCGTGGCTAGTGTTCGAATTGCCAATCGGTTTATCCCATGATGATGTACGCACCTACGTTAGGGAACGTGGCTGGGAGGTGTCATATGATTCTGACGATAAAGGGTTCTATGATCAACGCACTCGACCTGGGAAAACAGTGGGTGTGTCCTCAGTTAGAGCCGAGCTCGGGGACTACCGAAGTTTATTCTTTTTTACCAGCACAAGTATTTTTGGGATTTCGATAAAGACGGTCTGCTAATCGATGTCTGGGTTTGGAAAACACACGATAGCTTGTAGCAGATGCCATCTAGCAAGTGACAATAGCTGAACGCCTCCTTGGGGTCGTTTGCAGCCGTCGAGTTAGGCAATCATTCCTGACTCGAGAGCCGCCTGGCGAAAATATCAACTTACGTTTCTTTTCGTGGTGGAAATCTCACCTTATGGGGGTGTTTGATCGCAACTTATGGTGTTCAGAGAGGCCATAAGTTACTGAAGTATCGAATGGCGAAATTTCAATTTATCCGCCGACCCACACTCATTCGCTATTGAGTGGGCGCAGCAAAGAGTAAATCACCGCGCTGCCAATCGTTTACGACCGCTTATCCGCTGCCGTTAGAAAGTGCATATCCGAGGCCGCTTGCACCGCTGCACTCCTCGAGCACCTCGGCGGCATGCAGCTACGCTCTTCGCAAATACTGCGTATGAACTGACGTACAAGTTTCGGCGAAACCGGTGTAACGCTCCGTTACTTACGAGCAGCTCGCCGCTACCAGACTTCCTTATACGGCCTCAGGTCCAACTCGTGCGTCCAACTGGATTTAGGCTGCTTGTGTAAGAACCAGAATGCGTCGGCGATTGCGTTCGGGTCCAGGCTTCCGTCGTCACCGAGTCGATCCAGGTATTCCTGAAAGCGCGACTGGGCCATGTCTCCATTAATCACACCGTCGATTACGACGTGCGCGATATGGACGCCGTGGGCGCCGAACTCTCGCGCTAGTGATTGAGCGAGCATTCGCAAGCCGCCTTTCATCATCGCAAAGTGCGCGAAGTTGGCTTTTCCGCGCAACGATCCGGACGCTCCAGTAAAGAACAGACTTCCGCAACCCCGAGCCTTGAGTAAGGGAATGGCTCGCTTCGCCGTCAGAAACGCGCCGAGGCATCCCACTCGCCAGAACTCCTCGACAGTCTTCGCCGTGAGCTCCTCAAAGGGAATGATGGCGTTGTTTCCCGCGTTGAACAGAACGGCGTCAAGAGGGCCGAGTTCCGCCGCCTTTGCAAACAGTCGGTCGAGGTCACCCTCGTCGGTTACATCGGCGACACAGGCCGTTGCGGATCCGCCAGCGGCCTGAGCGGTATCTACCAGGGCCGATAGCTTCTCTTCCGTGCGACCCGCCACGATCACGTGTAGGCCCTCGCTGGCAAAACGTCGAACGAGTGCGCCTCCTAGTCCCTGCGCGGCGCCTGCGCCGATGATTACCGCTGATCCGGGTTTATCCATAGTTAAGTTTCCCTGATTATTTGACGGCCTTGAGAATAAAAATACCGGAAATTCCGTCTGCAAGAACGCCGGCCGAGGGTTGGCAGCGAAAAACCATTACCGCGTGTTTAAAACCTGCCGTTCGAGTCTGCTCCACAATATCCCAGGCTGGAAGGCGATACACCAGAACGCCCTGAGCGTTCACCGGATCGCCGTGGTACTCAGGTTCAGTCAGATACTGAATCTGACCATCCCTATCCAGTATTGCTTTCTGGGTACCTGTTTCTTTTTTGAACAGAAACGGGAAGGTCGACAATAGAACAGCGCCGGGCTTCATGACCCGGTGCAAATCCTGCAGTGCGGCGTCTATGTTCGGTAGATGCTCGAACACCTCGTTCACAATCACAAAATCCTGTGAGTTATCCGCGAAGGTAAGCGCCGTGATGTCCTCTCGTGGTACGCCTGCGAGACGCGGCGTTCGTTCTTCCTCGGCGAAGTACTCCGAACCATGAAAGCCCGAAAAGTGCTCGCGAAAGTGAGCCGCGAATGGGCTCAGCGACTCTGGCATATAAATCACGGCACGATCAGCATCGATGCCGCTTTCAGTCAGGGCAAGCTCGAATTCCAGCAGCACCGCGCGCTGCCGGGCGTTCATTCCGTCGAACACCAGGCCCTCGCGGATGTTTCCATCTCCTCGGCGCACCTGAGAGGGTCGGGCCCAGCGGCCGTCGAACTGAAATCCCTGGGCGAGGACTCGGGCCTGGCTTGCTGCTCGACTCTCAGGTTCGACGAGATGTCTGCGCTTTTGAATAAACCCTAACCACTGCTCATGGTTTTCGAGCTCGGCGCGGATATCGATGGCGGCGATGCCCTGGGCCAACAGCCCGGTGTTAGCCGCCTGGTGCTCTGTCGTTAAGGCAGTCGCGGCAACCGCATCGGTATGGCCAATGCTCTCGAGCACGTCCCGGACCTTATCGGGAGGGAGGCAAGAAGACTCTCCAACGGACTCCCACCAGGCATCGAGTTTGCGACGGATGCCGTCGGCACCGCTCAAAACCAACTTCGCGCTTTGATCCTGCCACTGGGCTTCGCGGTGGGCCAGGCTGGTGGAGAACACCGGTTGCGGCTCTGTCAGCAGACCTACATCTCCTCGCACGTGTTGTCGCTCGAGCGAGTCAGCGAACTTCAGCATGGCAGGTTCGTAAGTCAGGTCGATCGCATCGCAGATCGCGGACAGAGTCGTTTCCTGATCACACGCCAGATGTTCGTAGGTGAAGAGGGTAGTTGGGTAGGAGGAGGCGAGCTCCTTGAGCAATCCAACGGCACGCTGTGAGCGCGTGACCCAGCGAAAGTAACTGCCCGGCCCGAGCACCATATCGGCGTTACCCCAGTGCTTCTGGCCGGCCTCAATGAACGACAGATACCCGTGTCGGAAGCAGCGCAGTATCCACACGATATGGATGCGACAGGTATCGCGATTCGTTTTGAGGAATCGGGCGAGCCACTGAATACCTTCGAAGTCGACGCTGGTCTCTTTGACCACGAGAGTTGTGTGTGATCCTTTGGCACCAAGCCCAAAGTGGTCGCATAACTGCGCGGGTGAGAGTTCGGGGGACGGTGCGCTTGCCGCATCCTGATTCCAGGGCTCGAAACAGGTGATATGACCGCTGTGCGCTCCTAGTAGCGCTGCGGTGAGCGTTGTACCCGACCTGGGAAGACCGACTACGGCAATGATCCGATCCATCAAATAGGAGGGTCCGCTAGCGAGAGGTGCCGCTCAGGATTCGCGCCAGGCGTGACGAATGCTGCTCAACAAAGGTTCCAGTAGGTAGCTTAGCGGGGATCGGTTGCCGGTGGAAATCATGACCTCGGCGGGCATGCCCGCCACGACAGGCTGATCGTACTCGGCGGGGAGCGATACTCGAGCGAGATAATAGGGTTCGCCGCTGCGCTCATCCAGCAGGGTATTCGCCGACAGTCCGACCAGCCTGCCCTCCAGAGGTTCCTGGTTTCTCTGCGAGAGCGCCGTAAGGCGCACAAAAGCCGCCTGGCCGAGTTCAACCGTATCTATGTCCGAGGGCGATACGCGGGCGCGTACCAGCATCGTCTCGCCGTCGGGTACGATTTCCATAAGTGTTTGCCCCGGCGCGATTACGCTGCCGGTGGTGTACGGGGTCAGGCCGACGACAACGCCACCAACAGGTGCGCGAACAACCGTGCGAGCAAGTACATCCGCCGTTGCCTCGCGACGCTCCGTCACGTCAAGGATCGTCGCCTGCACATCGCGCAACTCATCGAGAATTTCACGACGACGTGCGGTCTCAAGCTCCGTGATTTGCAGCTCTTCCTGAGCGATGGCCTGCCTTGCTCTGGCGATCGAAGCATCGGAACGGGCGCGTAAACCTTCAACTTCGGCGATCTCCAGCTCAAGCTCAGTAAGACGTTGCTTACTGACCATCTTGCGCGCAAACAGATCGGCAAGGTTGCGTGCTTCCTCCCGCAGCAATGCCAGACGCGTGTCCTGGGCATAGACCTCACGCCGGAGTCCGGATATCTCTGCGTTGAGCTGGTTGATTCGTTGCCGCACGATACTCTGCTGATTGATCCAGGCGTTACGCCGCGTGCGGAACAGCTGCGCCTCATTAGCCAGCGCAGTCTCGTTGGCTGTGCCTGCGGCAAGAGTGTCACCGCTATCGCCCAAAACGCTGGCATCGAAGTCCTGTTCATCGCGCTCAGCTCGCAAACGAGCTTCGGTGGCTTGCAGGTCCGCCAGGCGGGCCTCAAGTTGAGCATTCTGACTGCGTGCCCGCGTGGCATCGAGCCGCAGGAGGGGCTGCCCAGCGTTGACGCGATCGCCATCCGCGACCTGTACCTCGAGCACTATGCCGCCCTCCAGATGCTCGACCACCGTCTGGTCGGCTGAGAATCCAACTTCGCCCGGCGCAATAGCAGCGGAGGCAAGCGAGGCAAGGTAAGCCCAGCTTCCAAACACGCCAAAAAAAGCGATCACAGCAAGACATCCCATGCTCGTCGACAGTCGCATGCGGCAGCGAGCCAAGGTCGCGCTTTTAAGTACGGGGCTGTTCATGACGTATGCGATTCATGGGGCACATTGTTCATGAGAACGGATCCTACCTGTTCAGCCACGGAGGTTCTGCAGCACTGCATCACGCGGACCATATTGAGTGATTATCCCGTCCTGCAGTACCAGCACCTTATCGACGTGTTTAAGCATGGCCGGTCGGTGTGCGATCAAAATCGTCGTAACGCCTCGCTGCTTTAGCGATGCCAGGGTAGCCAGGAGCGCATCTTCACCGGCCCGATCCTGATTCGCATTCGGCTCATCGAGTACTACAAACCGAACGGGCCCATAAATCGCGCGCGCAAGGCCGACGAGCTGTTGTTCGCCGCCGGAGATGGCCAGTCCGCCGGGCCCAATCGGCGTGTTGTATCCCTCGGGCATACGGCAGATGGCGTCGTGCGCACCCGCCAGGCGTGCGCTTGAGAACAGCTCTGCCTCCGGCGTGTTCACGCTTTGGTCCTGAGTGAGTTCTTCGACCTGAGTAGCGTAGGTAACGGGCGCAAACCGGGCGATGTTCTGCGCGACGGTACCGCTGATAAGCTGGATATCCTGGGGTAAGTAGCCGGTGTAGCGCCCCCGTTGTTCCTCAGGCCAGTCGCTGACGCTGATGGCATCCAGCCGAATGCTGCCGCTGGACGGCTTTAAAAGCCCTACCAGCAGCCGCGCCAGCGTGGACTTTCCGGATCCGCTCGGACCAATAATTGCCAGACTCTCTCCTGCGTCGAGTGAGAAAGTCAGGTTTCGCAACAACGGTTCTGCGGTTTGCCCGGGATGGGCATAGATGAGTTTCTCGACGTTGATGACCCCGTCGGGAACCGGTAGCGGGGCGGGGTATGCCGGTTCCAGCTGGTCAAGGCCGGTTCGCAGGCTGCGATAGGCCTTGATAGCCGCCAGGGTTTGGGGCCAGCTGCCGATGA
The DNA here is from genome assembly GCA_039024595.1 of Pseudomonadota bacterium. Classification (GTDB taxonomy): domain Bacteria; phylum Pseudomonadota; class Gammaproteobacteria; order Pseudomonadales; family Halieaceae; genus Congregibacter. The sequence goes on from JBCCQO010000052.1 coordinate 10,895, forward strand.
GTTGCTCCACCGGAGCCAGCGCCCGGGTCACTAAAATCGAGGCTGCGATCATCGCGCCGGGGCTCATGGCGGCGTCCACTACCAGCCAGGCACCGGTCGCCAGAACGACGATTTGCAAAGCCAGCCGCAGAACACGCGCCAGGGCGCTCAGTCGGAGCTGGCGCCCACTGGCTGCAAGCCAGTGCAGAAGACCGCTATCCAAACGCTGCTGGGAGACCGCCGTCAACGCTGGCCTGAATCCCATAGCGCGTATCGCGTCAGCTTTTCCGCGAAGCCCTTGAGAGAAGCGAGCACTTTCTTTTAACGCCGCCTGGGAACGCTTGGTTCGCTCGCGCGTCAGCGCCTCATTGCCAAGGCAGACCACGCACAGCAAAACGAAGGCCGACAGGGCAACCCACCCTAACCAGGGGTGCAGCAAAAAACAGGCGAGCAGAAAAATCGGAGACCAGGGCGCATCGAACAGCGGCATGACCGCCGCGCTGCCGAGGAAGCCGCGCAGCGTGTCACAGTGTCCAACGAGCTGGGAGGGAGTTCCACCAGGGGTGGATTTCGGCCCAGGCTGTATGAGATCGCTGATCACCTCCTCCGAAAGCGCGATTTGCTGGTAGGCGCCTAGCTGGGCCAGCAGCAGGCGGCGGACGGCATCGACCACACCGAAAACCAGTAGGGCGAATGTGGCGATCAAGGTGAGGGTCCAGAGCGTATCCACGCTACGACTGACCAATACCCGGTCAAACAGCTGCATCAGATAGATGGGCACGGTGAGCATCAGCAGATTGGCAGCGCCGCTGAAAACAACCGCCCAGCCTATACAGCGCCAGACGAGTCGACGTAGGCTGCCAGATGAAGCATCCGTCACAGCATTCTGCGTCTGCATCGCTGTCGAATTATGAGCATGGGTCTCCCGAGATCCTTCATGCTCAGCGTACCGTTCCGGGAGGCTTTGTGCCGGTCTTTTATGAGTTCGGCCCACACCCGAGTCGGGTGCGGGCATGTGAGGGGCGTTCATCAGATCAGGTTAAGCTCGTTCTCCTCCACCAGTATATCGGTCAGCAGCACGGAGTCGCCCGGGTCAAAGCTGATCAGGGTGTCATCGATCAGGCCGTCACCATCGCCGTCGACAGCGCGAACGTTATCGATCTGCAGACCGTCGCGCAGTGCCAGCATATCCTGGGTGGGATCGAAGTCTGTGATGACATCATTGCCATGACGCGGCGCAAAGGCGAACGTATCCCGGCCGTCACCCCCGCTGAGCGTGTCGGCGCCATCGTCTCCGAAGATAAAGTCGTTGCCGTCGCCGCCGGTGAGCGTTTCGCCTATCGCACTGCCGAGCAGTTCGGAATCGATGGGGAAACCACTCCCGGGGTTGGTATTGGCCGGCACGATATCGGGTGTTTCGATATCGAGGGCACCCTCGCTTAAGAAGAGGACCTCCCCGGCGGTGAGGGGCCGATCGAGGAACACGAAGTCACCGATCTCTCCGGAGAGGAACTCCTTTAAGTTGTTCAACTCGCC
>JBCCQO010000053.1:0-12361 GCA_039024595.1 Pseudomonadota bacterium
AAAAACCGCTAGCGCTTTTGCCCCCGGGCCGCGCCCAGGGTCTCAAGCTGAAACGCTTAGGCGCCTGCCGGTGCAACGACGAAGATCAAGTACATCGCGATGCCCACACCAATGATGGGGATAGCGTCCACGAGACCCGCGCCGAGGAAGAACGTTGTCTGCAGTTTAGGTGCGAGCTCTGGCTGACGCGCAGATCCTTCGATCAAGCGACCACCCAAAAGGCCAACGCCAATAGCAGCACCGAGGCCGCCGAGGCCCATCATGATTGCTGCAGCAACATAGATAAGTTCCATTATCTTCTCCTAGAGATAAACGAAGTAAAAACAGGTAAACCCTGAATCAGTGATCCTCGTGCGCCATGCTGAGATACACGATGGTCAGAACCATAAAAATAAAGGCCTGCAGCGTGATCACGAGAATGTGGAAAATAGCCCAGCCAATCTGCATAAGCGCAGCCGGGAGCATCCAAACAATACCTGCGCTGAACAGCGCGGCTATCAGAATAAAAATCATCTCACCGGCGTACATGTTGCCGAAGAGACGCAGGCCGAGAGAGAAAGGCTTGGCCAGAAAACCAACCACTTCCATAAACAGATTTACCGGGATAAACACCGGGTGGTTAAAGGGGTTGAGCGTGAGTTCTTTCACGAAGCCAAAGCCTTTAACGGTGATCGAGTAGTAAAGCATCAGAATGAAGATACCCAATGCCATCCCCATGGTGATGTTCGGGTCCGTAGAAGGCACGATTTTCTGATACTCGACTCCGGCTAGAAGCAACAGCTCTGGAATCAGATCCACCGGTATCAAATCCATGAGGTTCATTAGAAACACCCACACGAAAATAGTGAGGGCGAGCGGCGCAACCAATGGATTGCGGCCGTGGAATGTGTCTTTTACCGTGTTGTCGACAAAGGAGACAATCATCTCGACCATGTTGAGTAGACCACTCGGTGTGTCGGCGCTGGCTTTTACAGCCATGCGACGGAAGAGCCAGCAGAAGAAAACGCCCAGACCGATCGACCAAAGCATTGAGTCTACATGGATTGCGTTGAACCCCATGGCTGCAGCTTCGTCACCACCGTGGGCCATCGTCCAGACTCCGCCTTCACCCACCAAGGTGCCATCGTAGCGTTCGAAACCTTCGGGCAACTTGCCATAGGTTAGGTTCGTCAAGTGGTGAACGATATAGTCAGAAACTGTGTGAGTTTCGCTCGCCATGTATTTTTGCTGCTCCTAAGTACACTCTGTGTTCGTTGTTACTGTAGCTCTTGCCACTTTCGCTTTTGGCGGTGCTGGTGGTACCCGACTATATTCCGGATTCCGAGTTCTGACTTTCCGGCCAGAGCCCCGATGAGCACTATCGACTGCGTAGCAGGCGAATGGACATCAGCACTTGCATCGCCCAAAAAACGCCGAAACCTACAAAAACCAGTCCCGGGCGCGTTGGTTGAGCCACTGCAAACACCAGTGCGAAACTCGCCGCACTCAAAAGGAATTTACCGGCCTCCGCCGCCAGCCCTAGCTGTGCTGCCTGTCGCGCGCTGCCTGACGACGCTTTGTCTAAGCGAAATGCGAAAAACGCATGAGGCACGATTGCGCAAGCAGCACCACAAATCATCGAGAATGCCCCCGCCGATCCTGACAAAAACCAAGCGACTGGCATTCCGAGTGCTAGGACAATCAATTGGATCAGCGAACCTCGCAGAAACCGAGGTCTGGGAGTCTGCGTTTGTATGGCTTTAAAAGCCTTATCCCCCGTCCTGATTCGCTCCACTCGGGTGTGTCCTGATTTGAGCGGCGCGCATTATAGATTCAAGGGTCGCCTCGTTCAATAACCTTAGAGGTTAGCGGTCGTCAGAAAATCGTTATTTCCCAAAAACTTGCGACGATCGCGTTGTAGTTCGATCTTTAAGCGGTGAGCTCTAAGGCAGCGAGCTGGGCTAAATGCCGTCATTCTTTTGCGCGCTCTCCGCCGGATTAAAATGTTCGTTTACTACATATGGTTAGTAAACCGATATCGGTTAGCACATGTTGTGTAAACTGTTTAACGCAAGTGAGACAAGATGCCGTCAAGCTCATCGAGGCTGTTGTACTTTAAAACCAAACTGCCCTTGCCGGCAGCGGTGTGACGGATCGAAACAGAAGATCCCAGCTTCTGCGAGAGCTGCTGTTCAAGGTGTTGGATATTCGGATCCGAGGATGCCGTTGATGGAGAGACCCGCTCGGTCTCTTGTCCTTGGAGTGCCGCACGAACGGCTGCTTCTGTCTGGCGAACCGAGAATCCTTTTGCCACTACTAAGGTAGCAAGCTCTCGTTGCGGGCCTCCTTGCAATGCGAGCAACGCCCTTCCATGCCCCATATCGATGGCGCCATCCGCGAGCATGTTCCTGACCTCGGGCTCAAGAGAATTCAGTCTGAGCAGGTTAGCAACAGAGGATCGAGACTTGCCGACCGCGTCGGCTACTTCCTGCTGCGTAAGGCCGAACTCCTGTTGCAATCGTGCGAGCGCGACCGCCTCTTCAATGGGGTTTAGATCCTCCCGCTGAATATTTTCAATGAGCGCCATCGCGATGGCCGCCTCATCCGGTACGTCACGAACCAGAGAGGCAATGCTCGGTAGCCCTGCAAGCTGCGTCGCTCGCCAGCGACGCTCACCAGCAATGATCTCGAACTTTCCATCGCTCACAGGCCGGACAACGATGGGCTGCATGAGACCTTGAGATTTAATACTGTCAGCCAGTTCTTGGAGGGCTTCTTGAGCAAACTCCCGTCTGGGTTGGTACTGGCCACGCTCGATAAGCTCTATGGGCAACTCCCGCAGTTCGCTCTCTACACCTCCTGCGCCGATTGCACCTCCAGTACTTGTCGCGCCTCCGGGCTCAGTCATCGAGCCCTGTGAGGAAGCGGCAGAATCAGTACTCGTTGACTTAGACGCCCCTTCTTTAGCAGCACTGCTACCAGCTAGTAGGGCGTCCAGGCCTTTACCTAAACTGCGTCGCTTCGATACCACTAGTGTTTTTCTGCCATAGGTAGTGCGTTATTCCCATTTAAACGCGTCGCTACTCGCCCTGCGCACGCTCTTCCCGACGAATGATTTCTCCCGCGAGAGCCAAGTACGCCCGCGAGCCCCGCGAATACTTGTCGTAGTGCATCGCGGGAACACCGTGGCTTGGCGCCTCCGCCAGGCGTACGTTGCGAGGAATGACGGTGCGATAAACCCGGTTCCCAAAGTGCTCGTGGAGCTGTGCTGAGACATCGTTTGTAAGACTGTTGCGCGGATCGTACATGGTCCGCAGAATTCCTTCGACCTGCAGGTGAGTGTTCACCGAACCCTGGACCTGCTCTATCGTACTTAGCAAAGCCGACAGTCCTTCCAAAGCGTAGTACTCGCACTGCATTGCGATCAAAACACCATCGGCGGCAACCAAGGCATTGAGCGTGAGCAGATTCAGCGACGGCGGGCAGTCAACAAGAATGTAGTCAAAGTTGCCTTGTACCTTACCAAGGGCGCTTCGAAGTTTTCTCTCTCGGTGGTCGATCTGCAATAACTCCACCTCGGCCGCTGTCAGATCTCCATTCGCCGGCAGCACGGAATAACCAGCAGCCTCCGGATTCAGGAGGACATCAGCCACGGGAGCCTCTTGCACTAGTACGTGGTAGATGCTCGCGTCCAATTCGTGTTTATCGACGCCGCTACCCATGGTTGCGTTGCCCTGGGGATCCAGGTCTACCAGCAAAACGCGCTTCTGCATCGCGGCCAGTGATGCGGCGAGGTTAACGGTGGTCGTTGTTTTACCTACACCGCCCTTTTGATTTGCGATGGCTATGATTCTTGCCACGCTCTTGACCCCCTTGCCCCTCTGCGTTGCCATTTGCTTACTTAGCTAAGCTGCGGTCGCTCCAAGCTCGGTCGCTGGACCGAACATAAAGCTTGTTCCGTATTTTTCTTTAAGCCTACACCGGGTGGGAAACTGAGAAGCGCACTACGCAGCGGTCTTCGAGAAGGCCCGGAACTTGAACCGACGCGATATGTACTTCGTTTAAGTACCCATTGATTTCGGAAAGCTCGCTGTCTGGGTGCTTCCCCTTTAACGCGACAAACTCGCCATCCGCTCTTAGCAGATGGGCTGAGCTCGTCATCATAGCATCGAGCGAAGAGAAGGCCCGAGACCAAATCTGCGAGAACGGCTGCTCGGGGATGAAGTCCTCGACTCGGCTGTTTACGATCGCGATGTTCGCAATACCTAAACTGGCCTTAACATGAGTAAGAAATTTTGTCCGTTTTCCGTGACTATCCAGAAGGGTAAAGGAAACCTCGGGAGCAGCGACAGCCAGTGGTAAACCCGGTAAACCGGCTCCGGTACCCACATCGATGACTGGACCTTTATCTAGATAAGGAAGGGTTGCCAGGCTATCCAAGAGATGGCGGGTGACCATATCCCGCGCATCCTTCACCGCGGTTAGATTGAACCGCTTATTCCAGCGCCGAAGGAGTTCGAGATAAGCGAGCAAATCGGACCGCTGCTGTGCACTCAGGTCTAAGGCCAGAGACTCAAGGCCCTGGTTGAGCAGTTCAGCTTCAGATCCTGGCATAGCCTGTTCGCCGAATGATCGGTTCGAAACGACTCTAGCTGGCTTGGGCCGAACCGGGTTGCACACTTGCCGTCGAAGCACCGGTAAGGCTTTTAGTTTGCTCCTTAGCGGTCCGGTAGGCGTCATCGAGCGCGGTGTCGACTAATTGGCTTCGTTTGAGAAAGACCAAGAGCAGCGATACAGCGGCAGGTGTAACCCCTGCGATGCGCGATGCCATGCCAAGGGTTTCCGGTTGCTGATTTTGGAGTTTTTCTTGGATCTCCTTCGAAAGACCGGAGACGGCTCCGTAGTCAAACGACTCGGGTAGAGCCAGAGATTCAAAACGCTTGAGTCGCGCTATTTCTTCACCCTGTCGATCTATGTAACCGGCGTATTTTACCTGGATTGCTACTTGCTCGGCGGCCTGCCGGCTAGCCAGGGAAGGATCAGCAGCAAGCAGACCATCATCGTCCAGTAACGCTATATCCTCGTAGGTCAATTCCGGCCGCTTAAGCAGTTCTTCATAGCTGTACTCTCTCGCCAGCGGTTTAGGGAGCTTGCGTTCCAGGACTTCAGCTTTCGCGGACTGAGGTTGGACGTAGGTCGATCTAATCCGCTGCTGTTCTTTCGCTATGAGTTCGCGCTTGGCGTTGTACTGAGACCACCGATTCTCTCCGATCAAACCTAAAGCGCGGCCTCGCTCCGTCAAACGAAGATCGGCGTTGTCTTCTCGCAGCATGAGGCGATATTCCGCCCGCGAGGTGAACATTCGATACGGCTCTTTGGTGCCCTGGGTAATGAGATCATCTATGAGCACACCGAGATAGGCCTCATCTCGTCGTGGCGACCAGGGTTCTTCTTGACGCACTGACAGCGCTGCATTGATACCGGCGAGGAGTCCCTGCGCTCCGGCTTCCTCATAACCGGTAGTACCGTTGATTTGACCTGCAAAGTACAAACGCCTAACCGCCTTTGTCTCTAAGGTTCGGTTGAGATCTCGTGGATCAAAGAAATCGTACTCAATGGCGTAGCCAGGACGCGTAATGTTTGCCTGCTCAAAGCCTTGCATGCTGCGAACAAGGTCTAACTGCACATCAAAGGGGAGACTCGTGGAGATCCCGTTTGGGTAGAGCTCATTGCTGCTAAGCCCTTCAGGCTCTACAAACACTTGGTGCGATGACTTGTCTGCGAAGCGCTGAATCTTGTCCTCGATACTTGGACAGTAACGAGGCCCCTCGCCCTCGATCACTCCCGTATACAAAGGAGAGCGATCAAGCCCGCGACGGATAATCTCATGGGTTTGTTCACAGGTATGGGCAACCCAACAGCATCGTTGTTCTGGATGTAGCTCCCGGTCTCCTAGGAAAGACATGCAGGGCCGAGGTTCATCACCCCACTGTTCCTCGAGCACTTCGAAATTGACCGACGAAGCATCTATCCTAGGAGGGGTGCCGGTTTTCAGCCGCTCTACTCTAAACGGTAGCGCGCGAAGCCGTTCGGCGAGTGCTAGGGAAGGAGGATCGCCGGCGCGGCCGCCAGAGGACTTGTTAAGGCCGACGTGAATCTGCCCAGCTAAAAAAGTCCCTACCGTCAAAACAATGCTATGTCCGTGAAAGCGAATACCACTTTGCGTCACGACTCCAGTTACTGAGTCGCCCTGCAGGATGAGATCATCCACGGGCTGTTGAAAAACCTGTAAGCATGCCTGTTGTTGAATGGTTTCTCGAATAGCGTTCCGGTAGAGGACTCGATCGGCCTGCGCCCTAGTAGCGCGAACAGCTGGGCCTTTTCGGCTATTTAACACACGAAACTGAATACCTGCTCGATCGGTAGCTCGCGCCATTGCACCGCCCAGTGCATCGATTTCGCGAACGAGATGACTCTTGCCAATCCCACCGATAGCAGGGTTGCAGGACATTTGACCCAGCGTATCGATCGAATGGGTTAGGAGGAGTGTGTCGACGCCCATTCGTGCCGCCGCGAGCGCGGCCTCTGTTCCCGCGTGACCACCGCCAACAACGATAACGTCAAAGTTCTTCGGGTAGTCCATAAACAGTTCCTAGGTCATCCGATCCGAACATCGTGAGGATCGCACCGTTGACCAACCGACATAAGCCATAACGATATTAGGGCCGCGCGATTATAGAGATTTCCCAAGATCGAGCAATCAGTCGATCCGCACCAATAATAGTATTTATAAATAAGATATTGGATTAGGTGTATTTATTTATAGTTGTTGTTATTAGGGTCGCTGATAATCGTGGATAACAACGAACAGCGTTTATTTTTCAGCAGCTTAGCTAAACGATAGGCTTGTAGGTAAAGGCTTCTCAAGCGCTTATCTTCCCGTGACCTGTTTGGGGATCAAATTTGGGAAGAGCCGATGTTTGTTCCCTTGCACATAGCGCCAGCGTCTTATACCGGCTTTGCCCATAAATTTTAGAAAATGGTCTTCTCCTAGGCGAGTCGCTTTGTGCAAGTTCTGCTTTTTTAACGAACGAACCAAGTTAAATGCACAGAGTTATTGCAGAGGCTTCTCCTAGCTACAACAAACTCTTTGTGCCTAGGGGATAATCTTTGTATCTTGGGGATAAAGAGCTTTCGTTCCTGGAGCTGTTTGAGGACAGCCTGAGGACTGCATGAGGACAGGGTGGGGATAAGGTGAACACAAGTCGGAATACATAACCCACACCTCAGACGGCATAGGTGCCCATAGCTTGTTTAATCCGGGAAAACCCTCATACGGGAGATAAACCTACGGAGAGGCACTCATGCTGATGAGGCGCTCATACGGCGCTCATACGGATAAGCCCGCTCGATCCCCGAGCTACTTACCGATACAAAATCGACCGAAGATATCTCCCAGTAGCTGGTCACTGGAATAGCGCCCAGTAATCTCGCCTAGATTTTCCTGAGCAAGACGTAATTCTTCCGCGGCAAGTTCGGGAGCGTTGTACTGCGCCAATTGCTCCGCAGCCGAGCGAAGGGAATGCAAGCACCGCTCAAGAGCGTCAAGATGTCGAGCTCGCGCGCTGAATTCCGAGTTCCCCATGTTTTCGAGTCCAGCTACCGCAAGCAGATGATCCCGTAATACGTCGATACCCTCGCCAGATAGCGCACTGATAGGTATCTCAGAGCCTTCACCCGACATCACCCGTTGACCGGTAGAGCGTCCACTTAGGTCACATTTATTTCTTACTAGGGTAACCGGTATCGTAGAGCTCGTTTCCTCGCGAAAGATGTTGATCAAGTCTTTCGCGCTCTCTTGTTGGTCGCTCATCGAATCGTCGCAAACAAGGAGCACCTGATCGGCAGAGCGGATTTCTTCGGTCGCGCGCTTAACCCCTTCTCGTTCGATCGGGTCATCAGAATTGCGTAGACCGGCTGTATCAACGATTTCTACGGGCAATCCTCGAATAGCTAGCCGTTCTCGAATCACATCTCGCGTCGTTCCGGCCTGCGCAGTGACGATGGAACTCTGCTTCTCAACTAGCTGATTCATCAAGCTCGATTTGCCTGCGTTGGGTGCGCCAGCGATGACCAGTTTTAGGCCACGATGAAGCGCTCGGCCCCTTTTCGCGGAAGTTAGAAGTGTCTCTACCAAAGCTAACAAACTTTGAATCCGCTCAAGCACATCGCTGTTCTTGAGAAAGTCGATTTCTTCTTCGGGGAAATCTATGGCCGCCTCGATAAACGCACGCAATGAGACTAGAGCTTCGAAGACTTCATCTATTCGCTGGGAAAACACGCCGGTCAGACTGCGACAAGCGGCCCGCATCGATGCGTCCGAACCGCTACTAATGAGGTCCGCGATTGCCTCCGCCTGGGCCAGGTCAATCTTGCCGTTCATAAAGGCGCGTTGGCTGAACTCACCGGCGTTTGCGTAACGTGCGCCAAGTTGTGCGCAGCTCCGCAAAAGCGTATCCAGCAACACCGGGCTACCGTGACAATGGAACTCTACAACGTCTTCACCGGTAAATGAGTCGGGCCCAGGAAAACTTAAAACAAGCCCTCTATCCAGAATCGAACCGTCGTGATCATGAATCAAGCAGTAGTGAGCCATGCGCGGAGTGAAGGCGCGTTTGGTCAGAGCTATTGCAATTTGCTGGCTTGCTGGGCCAGATAACCTAAGGATACCGACACCGGCTTCACCGGCTCCGGTCGCTATGGCGGCGATCGTGTCTGACGCAGATCTCAGCCCATCCATAGTTGGAGCTTATGCCGGCGCGGCAGCCTTTTCTATTTGGCGAGTAATGACATATTGCTGTGCCATGGAGAGAAGGTTGTTAACCACCCAGTAGAGAACCAAGCCGGCCGGGAACCACAAAAAGAAGAAGGTAAATACGATAGGAAGCCACTGCATAATTTTCGCTTGCATGGGATCCGGGGGTGGTGGGTTGAGCTTCTGCATGAACCACATGCTGCCCCCCATAAGCAGCGGTAAAACAAAGAAGGGATCCATAACTGAGAGGTCTTCTATCCATAGGATAAAGGGGGCTTGTCTTAACTCAACGCTCTCCATCAAAACCCAGTACAAAGCGATAAATACAGGCATTTGAACGAGAATTGGCAAGCACCCCCCCATAGGGTTGATCTTCTCTTTCTTATACAGCTCCATCATTGCCTGTGATTGTTTTTGCTTGTCTTCGGCGTACTGCTCTCGAATATCTTGTAGTTTCGGTTGGACGCGACGCATATTCGCCATGGATTTATAGCTGGTCGCGGACAGTTTAAAAAAAGCGGCTTTTATCAATACGGTCAAAAGAATGATCGCTCCGCCCCAATTCCCTACAAAGGAATGGATTTTAGTGAGGAGCCAAAACAAGGGTTGCGCAACCCACCAGAGCCACCCGTAATCAACGCTCAATTCAAGGAATGGAGAAATCTTTTCCAGCGAGTACTGATCTTTCGGACCGGCATAGAACTGAGCGCCAAAAGTAGCTGACTGTCCTGGATCGACTAACACAGCAGGTGCGGTGAAGCCGGCAATATTGAAACCCGTAGTGGTTACCCGAGTGCTGTAGTTATTTAACTGCTCTGCGCTCGGCACCCAGGCACTAAGGAAATAGTGTTGAATCATCGCAATCCAGCCACCCTGAATCTGCTCGCGAAATGGCTCTTCTTGCATGTCTTCGAAACTGAACTTTAGAAATCGATCGTCGGGTGTCGTCGTGGCCGCGCCCAGAAAGGGTTGCATGCCCATACCGCTCGTATCACTTTGCGGTGCTTTGGTACTGTCTCTTTTAATTTGTCCAAAAAGGTTAGCCTGCCAACGCTCTGTGCCGTTGTTTTCGACAAGGTAGTCAACGGCAACCAAGTAACTGCCTTTTGTAAAGGTGAATCGTTTTCGCACTTGAACACCGGCGCTGCCGGTCCAGTTCAATAACACTTCGAGTTGTTGGTCCGAACCGAGGCGATAGGTAGTGGCGCCAGCGGTAAATTGAGCTCGGTTGGGCGCGTCGATGCCATCAGGACCAATCAAGCCACTTTGGGCAACGTAGGTTCGTTGGGAACTGCTTTCCAGCAAAACGAAAGGGTTGTCGGGGTTATCGATCTCGGCAAGATATTCTGGGAGCGCGACCTCGACGATGTCACCTCCGTTCAAGTCGATAGCCAAGTGTAAGGTGTCGGTAAACACCCGAACGATGTTATCGCCAATGGATTTAACGTTCTCAGTGCTTATTGATTCGCTGCCGATAACCGTCGGTAGGTCGTCGGTGCCAGCGATCGCATCAATGTCAGGTGCCGCGAGTTGAGGTGGAAGGTCCTTTGCCGCGGCCGACCGCCCGTCGTCCATCATGGTCGCAGGCGATGTTCCCGAACTCGAAGATGGGACATCTTGAGTCAGACGTTCTGCAACGATCGGCTCGTCTTTCTCAGCGCTAAAGCGTGTCCACTCAATGAGTAGCATAAAGGAAAGAAGAAAGATCACCCCGATCAGTAGGGTTCGCTGGATATCCATGATTACTTGTGCTCTGTAGCAGGCGGTACCAAATCGACGCCACCTTCATGCCAGGGATGGCAACGCGAAACTCGTCTTACTGCTAAAACGCTACCGCGCATCGCTCCGTGTTGATCGATAGCTTCTATTGCATAGTTGGAGCATGAAGGGTGGAAACGACACTGATGGCCAATCCAGGGACTTAGCAGGAATTGGTAGCCGCGAATCAGCTTGGTTAGTAGATACTTCATCGTTGCTCTAAAAAGGTTTCTAGCTTAGACAGTGTCGCGTCGATAGCGCCGCGTAATTCGGCGCGAGTCGCTCCGGCCGCGCCAGGCCTCGTTAATATTACAACGTCTGCTGCTGCGAACGGAGTCTGCTCATCACGGAATGCAGATCGAAACCGCTCTCTTGCCAGTCTTTTTACCAGGTTTCGGTTAACTGCCTTCTTTAAATGCTTCTTTGATACCGCAAGTCCTAGGCGATGCGTCTTCGTATAACGCTCTTTGTCGATTACCGAGTCCTTTGGTGAGTTCTCACTCTCCGCCGGTTCTTGGAGCTTGAGGGCCTCACCGGACAATCGTGCAAGGCACAGAACCGACCGGTTTCCAAAGCGGAAATCGGGTTTAGAAAACACATAACGGTAATCAGATGCGGTTAGTAGCCGTTTCGAGCGACTGAAACCGGCTAGCACGCGGTATCCCCGCATGCGGGCTTGACGCTGCCCATAAATGTCTGCCTGTGTGAAGAAAAGCGAACGTGCTCCAGATCGGTGTCTGGCGAAAACGTTGCTAGGCAGTCAGCTGTCTGCGCCCTTTCGCTCGTCGGCGAGCAATTACAGCACGACCATTCTTGGTGGCCATCCGCGCGCGAAAACCGTGAGTTCGTTTGCGCTTGAGCACGCTGGGTTGGAAAGTACGTTTCATTGCTGATCTCGCTATAGAGGGCTTTTAAAGAACTAGGTCGACCCCAGTTGGAATTACTGTCCCGCGAAGGGCCGCGAATTGTAGAGAAAGACGTAGCCCCGATCAATCGTGTATTTATGGTGATTTGCCTCTTTCAAAGCGCGTAGGTTTTTACGAACTCATTGGCTCATGCATCCACTGCCGTTACCCATGCTTGTTGTCTGTGTACCGGCCCACATGAGTGTTGGGTCGATGAGTTTGCAACTTCGGTTTGCTAACAAAGTACTGATCCCCCGATTTATGCGTGTTTCCGCCATCGACAAACACTTTTCCCAAAACTTACACACAAGTTGTGCACAACAATGGTTTGAAAACAAACATAAAAGTATTTTTATGCATTAGCCCTTGTAATTTTGTAACTTGCTGAAAAATATACCTATTTATTCTTTTCGCTAATTCTAAATTTACTGGCGTAACCCTGGAAGCAACGCTATTATCGTTTCCCGATTTGGTGATGGGCCTGTCCTATACACAAAACCATCCAACGGTGGATAAAAACTCGAATTGCGGGCTTTTTTGTTCGTCTTGTGTGTTTTTTTTGCTAGCACTCGCGCCGATTTAAGTTAGGCCGTCGCCACACCAATCGTATGCGCCCAACAGTCGCTAGCGAAAGGAGACAAGACACAAAGGGCAAGAGGCAAGAGGCAAGAGGCAAGACAAGAGATAGGCAGGAAGAGGGCGTTTTAGATAAAAACGCTCGAATGGTTGAGGGAGAATAACTCACCTGCTTTGAACATTTGCTATTTCGCTGCATTTCGACGAAGAATGCGGTAGTAACTTGCAGTAAGCCGCAAGAATTCGTGCAAAAACGAATTTAGTGCAAGAGCACAGAGGGAGCTGGGAGCCGATCAAGCTACACAAACGATGTTGTGGGTTCCAATTT
>JBCCQO010000054.1:0-12280 GCA_039024595.1 Pseudomonadota bacterium
CCTCACTCCGCCATCGGCGTCGCTGCGGCGGAGACCGGAGCGGCGATGCAGTCGAGTGCGAGCAACGACTCCGCTAAAGCTGTTTCCTCCTCGGAGATTGTTCCTTGGGTAACGCTCGCCACTGCGCACCCGGCTAAGTTTCCAGAAGCCATCACTGCAAGCGGTGTCGCCACATCGGCCAATTTGCCTGCGCACATGTCCGATCTTTTTGAACGCGAAGAACAATACAGTGTGTTGCCAGCGCAGATCGAAGGGATTCAGAAACATATCAGTAACACCTTAGGCCACTGATTGCCTGCGTCTGTACGTTCATACGAGGAAAGATCCGTACCCGACCGGCTCCAGTCCTGGCCCGGTGTTCCCGACCTACTTCGAAGAATTTACGCCGCCCGAGGGGTCGCCAGCGAACAGGAACTCGACCTGTCGCTAACAAAGCTACTAAGCCCCAACTTGCTGCTCAACGCAGATTACGCCGCCGCTCGGTTAGCTGACGCTATTCGCGGACAGGAGCGGATTCTCATTGTCGGTGACTTCGATGCCGACGGGGCGACGAGCACAGTGTTAGTGGCTGGCGCCTTGGGCGATTTTGGTGCTGAGCATGTGGATTATCTTGTACCGAATCGCTTTGAATACGGCTATGGCCTCACCACAAAAATCGTGGAACTCGCCCGATCTAAATCGCCCGATCTGATCATTACCGTGGACAACGGCATATCCTCTATTGAAGGGGTCGCGCTAGCGAAGCGCTACGGAATCGATGTTCTGATAACCGATCATCACCTGCCCGGCGAGCAATTACCCGCGGCAGACGTGATCGTCAATCCGAACCAGCCCGGCTGCACCTTTCCGAGTAAGAATCTTGCTGGGGTCGGCGTCGCCTTTTACTTGATGCTGGCCTTACGCTCTTTTCTTCGGGAGCTAGGCTATTTCGAAGAAAAGGGTTATGCAGAGCCAAAGCTCGTTAACTATCTCGATCTCGTTGCTTTGGGGACGGTAGCCGACGTCGTACCACTCGATCACAATAATCGAATTCTGGTGGCTGCGGGTATTCGACGAATTCGTCAGGGCCTGGCATGCCTCGGACTCAGTGAGCTTCTGCGGATAGGGAAACGAGAGTCAGAGCGGGTGGTCGCGAGCGACCTAGGTTTTTCAGCAGGCCCTCGACTTAACGCGGCCGGTCGTCTAGACGATATGACCGTGGGCATCGAGTGCTTGCGCGCGCAATCCTCTTCTCGGGCGGCAGCTCTAGCGGCCCAGCTCGATAGCATGAATAGAGAGCGACAACGGATAGAGCGGTCGATGCAGCAAGATGCCGAGGAGCTGATGGCCGGTATCGAAGACACGCTCGATACCGGGAGCGCCCCTTCGGCTCTGGTACTGTTTGAGCCCCACTGGCATCAGGGCGTTGTTGGGATCTTGGCATCCCGGGTGAAGGATCAGATGAATCTGCCCGTTTTCGCCTTTGCTTGCGCGGACGACGGATTCCTTAAAGGATCAGGAAGGAGTGTGCCCGGTCTTCACCTACGCGATACGCTAGAGCTTGTCGCTCGAGAGCACCCGGGTGTGCTGCAAAAGTTCGGAGGTCATGCAATGGCGGCCGGTGTATCGATCGCAGAAGAACACCTGGTCGCCTTCGGCGCAGCGTTCGAGCAGGCAGTACGTCGTCAAAGGCCCGCCGCGATTGATTCGGTCGTAGTCACCGACGGAGTGCTTCCCACCGAACTACTGGATCTGAATACGGCCCGACAGCTTCGCGAAGGCGGTCCCTGGGGGCAGGAATTCTCCGAGCCTTTGTTCGTCGGCGAATTTGAGCTGATTGACCATAAGTTGGTGGGCGAGCGGCACTTAAAGTTGAGCGTTAGACATCCCGAGACGCCACGAACGCTTGATGCCATTGCATTTTCAGTCGACACGCAACAATGGCCAAGGAGCGATGTCAAAGGTGTGCGCATGGTCTACCGCTTGGACGTAAATCAGTTTCGTGGCGTAGAACGCCTTCAGCTGATCGCAGAGTATTTAGAACCTCTTTAACAGGCTCTCCTGAACGTGCGAACCCGCTTGCAGGCTGGCTATCTTTCCGGTGTTGCCCCACAATTCTAGGTTGTTTCCTGAGGCATACCCATGAGTAGCTGTTGCGAACAGGACCCCTCGAAGCTGGACTCAGGCCTAGACAGCCCCGCCGAGCGTCAGAGCAGCGCTGCTCGCCATAGCGAAGACTGTTGTGCCCCGAAGGCTCGTGTGGACTGGTTACTCTGGGGTTCGCTGATCACGGTTCTGACGGCGCTGGTCTACAGCGCATTTTCCGATCACAGCCATCACACACCGGTTGATCTCTTTGCCGGTGCGGTCAGCGAGCTCTTTTTGCGCATGTGGTGGGGTTTGGCCCTGGGTATCTTTTTTGTCGGTTTGCTTTCAACGGTGCCACGAGATTTGGTCATGTCGCTTTTGGGCAGGCGGGCTGGATTTGCCGGTCTGCTAAGAGCTACGAGCGCCGGCGTGCTTCTGGATATGTGCAGTCACGGCATCCTGGCAATTGGAATGAAACTCTATGAGCGGGGCGCATCGACCGGTCAGGTCATTGCGTTTCTTCTCGCCAGCCCCTGGAATAGTTTCTCTCTTACCCTGATCTTGTTTGGGCTGATCGGTGTCGGATGGACGCTGCTTTTTATTGCTCTTTCCTTGGTTATAGGATTGCTTTCCGGAGCAGCCTTTGATGTTTTGGTAGCGCGAGGTCGCTTGCCGGAGAATCCGTGGCGCTTGTCGGTACCAGAGACAGAAACCAGCACTGGCGAGCTCTGGGCTCGCTATCGAAGAAGCTGGCGGTTCAGTCGGCGCGGTGCTCGGTCGCTAGTAGGCGAGGGCTTGGCAGGCTCTCGCATTGTCCTGCGCTGGGCCCTTTTTGGTTTAGTACTCGCCGGTCTCATACGGAGCGTGGTGCCTGCGGAGAGCTACGCGACTTGGTTTGGCGCATCGCTTGGGGGCCTTTGGCTGACCTTGCTTGCCGCTACCGTGATAGAAGTCTGTTCCGAGGGAGCTACTCCGATAGCCGCGGACCTAATGAATAGAGCAGGCGCGCCAGGGAACAGCTTCACCTTTCTGATGGCGGGCGTTGCCACCGACTACACGGAGATTATGTCCTTGAAAGATACCAGCGCAAGTTGGCGAGTTGCTCTATTTCTGCCTCTAATCGCGGTCCCGCAAGTCTTGCTGATTGGGTTTCTTTTGAATGGCCTTAGCCCCTGATCAGCCCATGAGCGGAGGAAACCGCTATTCCCGCTGGGCCGCCGCCTAGAGCCACGCTGCAACTGGCCGCAGAACACAATCGCGAACCGGGTGGTTCGTAGAACTTTGCTACGTTCAAACTGGGAGGGGCGGTCGATCCACCGTCTTCCCTACGGTACACTTCGCGCCGGCTACCAGTAGGCAGCGAACGGCATGTATTGCGTTCCTGGATCTTATTCAAAACTCTGGTGAATTCGCTTCCAAGCTCATAAGCAGCGGCATAAATCGACCATGTTAGAGATCAATCCCCTAGTACAAAAACTAAAAGATATCGAGGCGCGCACAGACGTGCTTAGGGGGTATCTTTGACCTTGATCAGCGCCGAGATCGACTCGCTGAAGTAGAGCTAGAACTCGCTGAACCCAGCGTTTGGGATGACCCGGAGCGGGCCCAAGAGCTAGGTAAAGAGCGCTCATCACTTGAATCCATCGTCAGGGCAATCGACACGCTCGGAACGGGGGTAATCGATTCACTCGATCTTCTAGAGATGGCTGCCGATGAAGAAGACGCCGCAGCGGTAGCCGACATTGAGGAAGAAATTTCATCGCTGTCAGCGGTGCTCGAAAAACTGGAGTTTCGCCGTATGTTCAACGGCGAGATGGACCCCAACAATGCATACCTTGATATTCAATCGGGTTCTGGCGGTACGGAGGCGCAAGACTGGGCCGAAATGCTGCTGCGAATGTACTTGCGCTGGGGTGAGGCCAAAGGCTTTAACACGGAACTGATTGAAGTGTCCGCAGGTGAGGTAGCGGGAGTCAAGAGCGCTACGATCAAGTTCAGCGGAGAGTATGCTTTTGGCTGGCTACGCACCGAGACTGGGGTACATCGGCTTGTTCGCAAATCGCCCTTTGATTCGGGTAATCGGCGACATACCTCGTTCGCTTCGATATTCGTATCACCGGAGATAGACGACAATATCGAGATCGACATCAATCCAGCTGATCTGCGTGTCGACACCTATCGGGCGAGCGGCGCCGGTGGGCAGCACGTAAACAAAACCGACTCGGCAGTACGCTTAACGCACAATCCTACTGGTGTGGTCGTGCAGTGCCAGACAGAGAGGTCGCAACACCAAAACAAAGATAACGCGATGAAACTTTTGCGGGCCAAGCTTTATGAGCTTGAGATCTTAAAGCGCAGCGAAGAAAAACAAGCGATGGAAGACAGTAAGGCGGACATCGGATGGGGCAGCCAGATTCGTTCCTACGTTTTAGATGCCTCGCGGATTAAAGACCTACGCACAAACGTTGAAACAAGTAATACGCAGGCGGTTCTGGACGGCGCAATCGACCCCTTTATCGAGGCCTCTCTTAAGAGCGGTCTTTAACTCGCGCAGTTCCGGTACTCACGAGAGTTGCGAAAAAGCATAACGGCATACGAATAGAATGAATGACACTTCTGAATCTTCCACGGATGAGAGCGGAGCTGAGAACAAGCTTATCGCTGAACGGAGGGCAAAGCTCGACCTATTGCGCGCGCAGGGGAATCCCTTCCCTAACGACTTTAGGCGCAGTGCGACCGCCGGCGAGCTTCAGCAGCGGTTCGTAGCTGCGAGCAAAGAAACACTCGCAGCTAGCGCCGAAACCTTCTCGGTTGCCGGTCGCTTGATCAGAAATCGTGGCGCGTTTTTGCTGATACAGGATGGCAGCGGGCAAATTCAGCTCTATATCGATCGGAAGGGCCTTTCGGAGGAAGTGCTGGCGGCGATCAAAACCTGGGACTTGGGCGATATCGTAGCGGCTAGAGGAACGCTGCAACGTTCTGGGAAGGGTGATCTCTACATCAACATGGAAGAGGCAAGACTGCTCACTAAGGCGCTTCGTCCGCTGCCTGACAAATATCATGGTCTTGCCGATCAGGAGTTGCGTTATCGGCAGCGCTACGTCGATTTGATCGTCAACGAAGAGTCTCGCAAAGTGTTTCAAATGCGCTCGCGGATTATTCGTTACATCCGTGATTTCATGGACACGCGGGACTTCATGGAGGTAGAGACTCCCATGATGCAGCCGATACCCGGAGGAGCAGCCGCCCGGCCCTTTGAGACGCATCACAATGCCCTCGATCAGAAAATGTTTTTGCGTATCGCGCCCGAGCTGTATTTAAAGCGCCTAACGGTGGGCGGTTTTGAACGAGTCTATGAAATCAACCGAAATTTTCGCAATGAAGGACTCTCCACCCGCCACAATCCGGAATTCACCATGCTCGAATTCTATTGGGCTTACGCAGACTTCCGCGATGCTATGGATTTGACGGAGACGATGTTGCAAGGGTTGGTGAAAGAGGTCTTGGGTATGGACAAAGTGCCCTATCAAGATACGGTTTTCGACTTCAGCCAGCCTTTTACGCGCATGACTGTGAAAGAAGCGATCCTCAAATTTAACGACACCTTAAGCGAGGCTGCGGTCGATGATCGGGACAAGCTGACGAGCTACGCGAAGACACTCGGTATCGAAGTTCTTCAATCCTGGGGTCTGGGTAAAGTGCAAATTGAAGTATTTGAGAAAACCGCTGAGCATCAGCTACACGAACCAACTTTCATAACCGCTTATCCAACAGAGGTCTCTCCTCTGGCTCGGAGGAATGACGATGATGGTTTTGTTACTGATCGCTTTGAGTTTTTTGTAGCCGGTAGGGAGCTTGCGAACGGCTTCTCAGAGCTCAATGATGCGGAAGATCAGGCGGAACGATTCCGGGAGCAGGTTGCCCAAAAAGATGCAGGCGATGATGAGGCGATGCACTACGACGCTGATTATGTCCGCGCATTGGAGTATGGCATGCCGCCGACGGTGGGGGAGGGCATTGGTATCGATAGACTCGTAATGCTGCTGACAGACTCACCTTCTATTCGTGACGTGTTGCTGTTTCCCCATTTGCGGCCGGAGTGATTCGAGGCAAAGAAATATGAAGATCGCTAAGCTTACCGGCCTTTGGAACTCGCTGGCTGTTTGTTCTCGAGCGGTTCGCTCAGTTCGACAGCTCGTTGTTTTGCTAGTCGTGGCCTCAGCGTTAAGCGCATGTGTTGCTCAGGCGCCTCAGGATACGCTGGAAGAAACTCCGACCCGCGCACCAGAGGAGGTAGAGCTAACGCTTAATCTGCCAGCAGAGAAACAGGAATGTGCCTGCCTAGAACCTCCGGCGGAAGACCGAACGTTTCTAGAGCGCGGTATTGTTCGCCTAACCGCTGGAGATTACATTGAAGCAGTGCAGGCGTTTAAACGCTATCGCCGCCTAGAGCAAACGAGGCTCGCGCAATGGGAGGCTGACTTGGCGATCGCTTATGTCAGCATGTTACCACGGAGCCCTTTCTATGACGTGGAGGCTGCTCGGGACAGCTATACCGCCCTCCAAAGTCGTGAGCCACGAGGCGATAAATACTACGGGGTCGTACTCATGCAGCAAGCCCTAGAATCCTTCGTGCTACTCGACCGTCACGTAAACGACCTGGAGAATCGAACTTCCATGCTCGAAGATGATCTGGAGAAGCGCGAGCAAGCGCTCAAGCGGCTTCGGGAATTGACGCTCGGTCAACCGGAAGGCGGACTATAAAACTCGTTCCTTCGTTCGGTTTACTGCGGACAGAAATGCTGCCACCCATCAGTTCGCAAAAGTCCTTACAGATAGCTAAGCCGAGGCCGCTGCCGCCATACACTTGACTGGTCGAATCTTCTGCTTGAACGAAGGCTTCAAACACGGAAGACTGCTGACTTTCATTCATTCCAATACCAGTGTCGGTTACCAAGACCTCCAGCTCATCCGTGGCTTCTAGCAAGTGAGCCTCAACGGAGATAGTGCCTCCCTGCGTGAATTTAGCTGCATTGCTAAGTAGGTTCACGATAACTTGCCGAAACTTAGTTGCATCGTTAAACATTGCCGGTAGGCCATCGAAACTTCCTATCTCTAGTACATTGCCCTTTGCGCGAAGAATAGGATTTAAGGTATCGATGACCGTGCTGAGGATATCCGCCGGTGAAAAGGTCTCTGGGGCCAGGCGCATTTTCCCTGTTTCTATCTTAGATAGATCCAGGATGTCATCGATAAGCTCCAAGAGCTGCCGCCCGGAGCGTACGATTTTTTGCAAATCTGACTGAAACTGGGGCCGATTGACTGCACTATCGTCACCCAGTTCGTCATGCAGCATTTCGCTGTAGCCGATAATCGCATTCAGTGGCGTGCGCAGTTCATGGCTTACGTTTGCTAGGAACTTAGATTTTGCTGCGTTCGCCTCGTCCGCGGACTGTTTCGCTTCTTGCTCTTCTTGGATCGCCCGGCGCAGTTTTTCTGACATGCTATTGAACGCCTTGGCGAGATCTCCGAGCTCACTGTCGTCGTCGATTTCAACGATCTTATAATCGAGCTCTCCTGCCCCCAACTTCTGGGTCCCTTTTTTGAGACGCTTTAAATTGTCATTGGTATAGCGCACTAGGAAGAAACCCAGCGTTGCGGTGAGGAAGATTGAGGCGATGAAACCTAACACGGTGATTCGATCTGTGAGTTCGATCGTCCGGTCGATTACGTTGGCCCTTTGCACCGCAATAAATGACTGTCGCTGTTCAAGCTCCTTCAGGCGCTGGCTGGCCTCAACATAGAGTATCGGATCATCGGCGCTGGACACCCAGTCCTGCTCGTTATAGCGCTGATAGAAGTCCTCCCAGCCGCCAATGAGCCTTTCGCTGCTTTCTCGTAAGCGACCATACTGCAATGCGGTTACGTCACTCACCATACTACCGAGCGCATCCACGCTGTCGCGCGTTTTTTGAATCCCCTCGAGGGCGAGCGCTTGGTCATCAGCAGCGAGTTGGTCCTCCGTGCTCTCTCGCAGCGTTGTCAGCACCAAGATCTTTTGGCGTTGATCTTCAAGCTGTTTCGCTAGCTCACCAGATAGCTGGCCAGCACTCACGGCCTGACGATAGGCGACCATAGACTCGCTCCGAGCGAAGCTTCCCCAGAAATGAGTACCCACATTAATCGCGAACAGAATCAATATGGTCAGAAGAGATAGAGTTAAGCGGCGGCGCAGGCTCATGGTAGTAGGGCGCGCACCTTTTCGAGAAGCGCAGGGAAGTCAATCGGTTTGGTGGCGTAATCATCGCAGCCCGCATCGAGCGCTCTGTCTCGATCCTCGGCCATCGCATGCGCGGTGAGCGCGATGATGGGTACCCCGGCGATCGCTTCATCTGCACGAATGGCTTGGCAGACACTCCAACCGTCGAGAACAGGGAGATTCATATCCAAAAGCACAAGATCTGGCGCGCACAGTCGCACCTTATCGAGCGCTTCCTGGCCGTCTTTTGCTAGCTCGGTCTCAAAGCCAGCGCGGTGCAGACGTCTGCTCAACATATCTCGATTGAGCTCGTTGTCTTCGACGAGGAGCAGCCGCCGGCTCAAAGCAGTTCGCTCAACAGTGGATAAACCAACAGGTGCTCATCGATCCCCGGTGCGACGACTTCCCGTACTTCACCAAGCCGGTAAGATGCCCCCAACTTTTTTCGCGTACTGTCGGCTATGAGTACTTCACCACCGGCTGCTACGTCTTCGATCCGGGAGGTCACATTCATAGCGTGGCCCACGAAGCCATATTTGCTGCGCCTTTCAGACCCGATGTTGCCCGCAATAACAGTACCGGTATTAAGCGCTATGCCCATTTCAAGAACCGGTAGCTTATCCCGAACATTGGCCTCATTAATTTCGTGCATCGCCGCTTGCATCGTGAGGGCGCACCGCGCTGCCCGATCCGGGTCGTCACCGTGACGTTTTGGCGCACCAAACACCGCTAAAATCGCATCGCCGAGAAACTCGTCAATAGTGCCGTCAAACTTGAGAATGATGTCGCTCATAGCGCCCAGGTAGCGATTGAGCATACTGACTACCCGATCCGGAGGAAGCTGCTCACTCAAGGTCGTGAAACCGCGAATGTCAGACATGAGAACTGTGACTTCTCTTAGGTCGCCGCCCAGCTGAAGGCCCTCTGGGCGTTCGAGAATTTCGGTAACGATATCGTCCGAGAGGTAGCGGCCGAAGGTCGCCCGAATAAAACGCTCGTTACGTTCGAGCTGGGTGCGATACTGCGTTTCTTTATCGTGCCAACGCTTGCGCTCGATCCCCGCCTTGATCCGAGCCTGCAGTAAGATGGGATTAAACGGCTTGAACAGATAGTCGTCCGCGCCCGCTTCAATGCAATCGACGATCCCACGCATGTCTTGCTCACCGGAGATCATGATGACCGGTGTCGCACGCCAGCGCTCTTCGGCTTTGATCCGGCTCAGCACCTCTTTGCCGTCCATGCCTGGCATCATGCGATCGAGGAGCACCACGTCCACGTCGGAGTTTTCCAGTAACTCAAGCGCTTGCTCACCACCCGGTGCAGTAACGACAAAATGTCCGCTGCGGGTTAGGTAGCGTGCGAGAAGCTCGCGATTTTCTTCACGATCGTCAACAGCCAGAATAAACCCTGGCTCGACTTCCATTCGAATACTGTGATGCTCGGCGGTGGTATCGAGGTTCTGTGCGGAAGCAATGACCTCATCGGTGCTTTCCACTACCGAGTTTAGAGCCGCTTTTAGTCCAGGTTCCGGAGTCGCTAACGCGTCTCCAAGCATCTCGGCATAGCCGCGGAAAGCACCGGCAAGGTTACGCAACTCATGCGGATCGCAGTCCGGCGAATCTAGCAGCGGTGAAATGCGCTGCGCACAGGCGCAAAGCGAAGCCCAGTCCTGTTTGGACTCACCATCAAGACCGACTAGCTCCGTGTCGCTGACCGACAGTACGGCGCCAATCGCATCCAGCAGACTCCTGTTTACCGACTGATTCAGTGTTTCATGCTCCTTGACTCAAGGGCTTACCCTTCCGCTTGAAAGCCTAGGGAGGCCAGTGATGAGTATAAAAGCGTCGAAATACGAGGAAAAGCACTCTTGTCCGTTCAAATTGAGCCGATCCGTTCGCAATCTGAGTCCAATCTATCGCTAACGGATGCGCGCGGTATGGCCTTTGCGGTACCATCCAGCGGAAGCGGATGAATTAACGGTTAAGCACACCCATACATGTTACAAAGCGTGGAGATTTTCCAAGGACTGTCGGACTCAGAGCTTTCAGCGCTCACTGAGAGCAGCACCATGCGCTCCTTTCCCAAGAACACAGTGGTTATTCATGAAAATGATCCGGCAGACTCATTGTTTGTGATCGACAGCGGTCGCGTGAAAGTGTATTGCAGCGACAAAAACGGAAAAGAGTTCATCATGAACACGCAAACGGCGGGTGATTACTTTGGAGAGCTGGCTCTTCTCGATGACTCGACGCGTTCAGCGTCCGTACGCACCGTAGAGAAGTGCAATTTTTGCATCATCTATAAGGATGACTTTAACCGGGTTCTTGAGCAGCACCCGAGTATATCCCGCAAGCTCATCGCGAATCTGGCCTCACGTGTTCGTAAGCTGACAGCCGATGTAAAGAGCTTGGCGCTTCAAGACGTCTACGGGCGAGTAGCCAATGTGTTAATGGATCTGTCCGAAGAGCGCGGTGACGGTACGCTATTTATTGGTGAGAAGCTCACCCAGCAGGATATTGCCGACCGAGTAGGCGCATCGCGGGAGATGGTCGCGCGCATACTCAAAGACTTAACGATTGGCGAATATATTCGTTTTGAAGGACGTCATATTGTTATCAATACCCGGCTACCTGCTAAGTACTGAAGCTGCGAAACACTGAAGCCGCTGAACACTAAACCTTAGCTTTTTACGCTCTCTACCTTGACGGCAAGCGCGCCCGATGCCAAGCGCGCCGTCAACCGTTGCCCAGTACTCACGTCTTCGCTCGTCCTCACGGCACGCCCGTCGTCTTGGCTAAGAATCGCATAGCCGCGATTAAGGATTGCTAAGGGGCTTAAGGAGTCGAGCAGCATCCTCTGCTTATTAATTTGCTCTCCAGCATCTCGTAAGCGACGAGATACTCCCTGATTCAGTTTGCCCTGTGTTGCTTCGAGGGCGTGACGCGCTCTGATCAACTTGCCTGCTGGGGATTGTCCGGCGAGCCGCTGCTGGAGTAGGTCGAGCGTTTGCTGGTGTCGATTGAGACTGATTGTCAGCCCCCGCGACAATCTCAACGATAAATCGTCCACCCTCAAAAACTGCTGTCTTATCCTATCTTGGGGGTGTTTGAGTCGCAGGCTGTTACTCTCAAATTCTAAGCGTTTGCGTTCTAGTATTCGGGCGATGGCTCTTTTCAGGCTGCGTTCCCCCACCGTAAGCTGGGCTAAGAGTTCAGCACGATCTTCACTGAGGAGCTCTGCTGCCGCTGAAGGCGTGGGCGCTCGCACATCGGCAGCAAAGTCAGCAATCGTCACATCGACTTCGTGCCCCACACCGCTAACAACGGGGAGTGTGCTGTCAGCGATTGCACGTGCGAGAGCTTCGTCGTTAAAAGCCCACAGATCTTCAAGCGATCCGCCCCCGCGGGTGATTAGGATCGCGTCGAAGGCTTGGTTGCTGTCATGCAGCGCCAGCGTATTTGCTTTCAATACGGCCGCTGCTAACGCTTCTGCCGCAAGTTCTCCTTGTACGGGAACGCCAAAAACGGTGACATTAATGGAGGGATTTCTTCGTTGGAGGACGTTAAGAACGTCCTGTAGAGCGGCACCGGTTGGCGATGTAATAACCGCGAGATGTCCAATACTTCTGGGCAGGGAGCGCTTGCGTTCTTCAGCAAATAGGCCCTCGTCGCGTAGCTTATCGCGCAGGGCCTCGAATTGGGCTTGCAGCGCACCGGCACCCGCTGGCTCGATAAATTCGCCGATAAGTTGAAATTCGCCGCGCCCTTCGTACAGTGACACGCGCGCTCGTAATCGAACTTGGTCGCCATTTTTGGGCTGAAATTTCAGGCGTGCATTGCGATTCTTGAACATCGCACAACGAACTTGCGCGCTGTGGTCTTTAAGGGAGAAGTACCAGTGTCCGGAGGCAGGAGAGGCAAAATTCGATATTTCTCCCTCAACCCACAGCGTATC
>JBCCQO010000055.1:0-12199 GCA_039024595.1 Pseudomonadota bacterium
GCTTTTTGCGAGCGTCGGCATACTTTTTGGCAATTTCGATGTGTCCTTCCTCGAAGCCTTGCCCGGTCGTTTATTCGGGACAGTCAGCAATACGACGCTGATTGCGGTCCCGCTGTTCGTACTGATGGGTGTGATTCTCGAAAAGTCACGAGTGGCAGAAGAGCTATTGAGCAGCATGGCTGCGCTACTTGGAGGTGTCCGCGGCGGCCTTGCCGTCGCAGTGGTCATCGTCGGCGCATTGCTTGCGGCAAGTACCGGCATAGTGGGGGCAACGGTAATCACTATGGGCCTGCTATCTCTGCCAACAATGCTTAGTGCGGGATATAGAGCGCCGGTCGCAACCGGTGTGATTTGCGCGACAGGGACTCTTGGACAGATCATACCGCCTTCTATAGCGCTCGTTTTGCTCGGAGACATACTATCCAGCGCCTATCAACAGGCGCAGTTGCAACTGGAAGTATTCAACCCCAAAACCGTTTCGGTCGGAGATCTTTTTGTAGGCGCATTGCTTCCGGGCTTGCTGCTGATCGTTTTGTACACGATTTACATTCTGCTCGTCGCCTTGCTTCGTCCAAGTAGCGTCCCCGGGGCAGAAACAAGTACCGTGTCTTGGCCACAATTGCTCTACGGTCTTGTCCCGCCACTCGCATTGATCGCTGTTGTGCTCGGGTCGATTCTCGCGGGAGCGGCTACACCCACAGAAGCGGCAGGCGTCGGCGCGACCGGCGCTCTTCTGCTCGCGGCAACGCGACGGGAGCTCAACCGGCAGAAGCTCCAGGAGATCGTAAACAGCACGCTGGAAGTGACTGCGATGGTGTTCATGATTCTCATCGGAGCGGCCGTGTTCTCGCTTGTGTTTAGAGGCTTCG
Organism: Pseudomonadota bacterium; assembly: GCA_039024595.1. Lineage (GTDB taxonomy): Bacteria > Pseudomonadota > Gammaproteobacteria > Pseudomonadales > Halieaceae > Congregibacter. Next base: position 870 of record JBCCQO010000055.1, read on the forward strand.
GTGGTGAGGAACTTATTCAAAGTTTCTTTGCAGACCTGCCCGGCGGCGCTTTTGGGGCCACTTTGCTGGTTATGGCTGTGATCTTTTTGCTTGGCTTCGTCTTAGACTTTATCGAGATCACCTTCGTGGTTGTGCCGATCGTTGGGCCGATCCTATTGATGATGGGTATAGACCCGGTGTGGCTTGGAATCATGATCGCCATCAATCTGCAGACCTCCTTTCTGACGCCACCCTTCGGCTTTGCTTTGTTTTATCTTCGCGGTGTCGCACCGGAAACCGTCGCCACCGGCGACATTTATCGCGGCGTGATACCCTTCATCGTGATTCAGCTGCTGGTACTCGCCATTCTGTGGTGGTTCCCCGAGCTAGCCACCTGGCTGCCGAGCAGGCTTTAGCGCATAGCGACACTTTCGTGCTGCCGCGAGTAAGCGCCTCAATCAATAACAACCGGGCTCGCCTAAGAGCTCTAGCCATAGAAGAGCACCATGAACGATATTGATTCAACGCCACTTCCGCAGGGAAAGCTGGCCCTGCAAACCATCGCTATGCCCAAAGACACCAACTTCAATGGTGACATCTTTGGTGGGTGGCTCCTGTCTCAGATGGATCTCGCTGGCGCGATCACAGCTGGCGAGGTCGCAAAAGGGCGTGTTGCCACGGTCGCAGTCGACGGAATGGCCTTTATCACTCCGGTCCACGTCGGCTCGGTCGTCTCCTGCTACTGTGACGTCGTGGAAGTGGGACGATCCTCCGTTCGTATCATGGTCGAAGTGTGGATCAACGCGCTGGGCGAGGGTGAATTAACCAAGGTCACAGAGGGGGAGTTTGTCTTTGTCGCGATAGACGATCAAAAACGTACTCGCCACATTCAGCCCTGATCGGCTACCAAAGCAGGTGCGTCAAGCAGCACCTATTGAATAGCCCGCGTAGGGAAAATGCACGTGCACCAGACCGAATTGACTCGTGTCACGAGCAATGACAATGCGGTTTTCCGTAACCGCAGCTAGCTTTCCGGTAACTGGAACAACACCGTAGTCCTCAGGGGCTACCGACACGCTGGAGCCCGGTTCAAAGGCCGCTGCCTCTGTGCTTGCTGGCAAAGGACGAGGCTCGCTTTCGCGCGCTGCGGCGAAAGCGTCGGCTTGACTGATCTCGATTCGATCACCCTGACCGATCGCGGCGATTTTCTCATACCAACTCAGCACCTTTGTGGCATCTGCTGGGATCCGGCCTGTGCAATTGAGGTAGAGCCAAATTGGATGGTAAACCGTGAAGTCGGCGATAGACGGTTGCTCTCCATAAACCCACGGCTGGCTTGCCAGATGCTCATTCAACCTAGAGAACAGCCTTTGCATTACGTCGCGGGCACCCTCGCTAGACGGAGGCTTGGTAGAGCCCCCCTTCAGGATCCCGGAGCGGTCTTTTGCGAACCGAAAAGCACCGATCGGGCCGAAGTTTTTGACCATCGTGGCCAGAAGCTTGACCGGTGGAATGGCGATGATCGAGGAGAAAAAACCCTGCTCCTCTGCAAAGATCATGAGCTCACGCGCGTCCCCGCTGATGGTGTTTGGGTCGAGCAATGGCTGGTCGTTTAGATTGGCGATCTCTCTCGCAATGAGGGTCGAGTCACAAAAGATATCCGCGCCGATTTGCGCGATCGGTATACGCCGATAGCCACCGGATAGAGGGTCGACATTAGGTCTAGGAGGCCAGGCGGGGGACGGCAAAGACGCCCAGCTTGACTGGGTGAGTCCGAACATCAAGCGGATTTTCTCCGCATAGGGGGAGTTCTCGTAGTGATGCAAAATCACTTGGTCAACCACGGCTTTCTCCTTTTATAAAATTTCACTAACCGGCAGAGCCATGCTCTATGGGAACAGCTGCCGACTCAAGTGGATTTTTCGTGTAGAGAATACGTCGAGACCGGCGAGGGAGATGGGAGGCACGAAGACATCGATGCCGCTAGCGCGCACTCCTTCACTCGGCTTGCATCATCTCATCACTTTCTGGGCGACCATGCCTTAGGCCGAGAATAACCCCTGGCTTTCGCTTCCGTGGTACCTTGGAGAGTTCGTCGTGAGCTCGCTATTTTAGTCGGCTAGCTAGTAACCTTCCGGAAACTTCTCCGGTAACTTCGAGTACTGAAAATGATCAAATTGACATTTTGCCTGCGCAGAAAGGCGGGCCTTTCCCTTGAGGAGTTCCAACGCTATTGGCGCGACCAGCACGCACCATTGGTTGCAAAGCATAGTCAGGTATTGGGAATACGCCGCTACGTGCAAAGTCATACGGTACCGCATGACGCAATCAGCGGGGCGCAGCGAGCTCGGGCAGCAAGTGCTGACGCGGTGCCGGAACCTTACGATGGAGTTGCCGAACTCTGGTTCGACAGCGAGGCTGCCCTAGCGCGCTTAGAAAGCGATTCTGATGCAGCGCAAGCGGGATTGGAGTTATTGCAGGACGAAGCAAAGTTTATTGATCTCACAAATTCTCCGCTTTGGCTTGCCAGAGAACACCAAATAGTGGGTGATTAAGCGACCCTAGGCTCATGTGAGCTAGTCAGGAATTGAGACGTAAACCTCAAGGCCCCCGAAACCATGAACCGAGTCATGCGCACGAATAATGACCGACTTCACATCGTCGGGAATACGGACGTTCCGTAACGATCGCGTAAATGGCTGTTCTTTCTGATGCGGGTGCGCGAGTACTCGCGTTCCGAGTACGGTTTCGTCAAGGGTGAGCACCTCCCAGCGATCCGCATAGTGATCCCAGCCTTCATCGTCATGACGGACGGTCACGCTAAAACCGCAGCTCCGTTGATCGTCGCAAAAGGTGTCCACTTCGAGCACGTCGGCTTCGCCGGTATGGGCAGGCAAGGAGCCGATAAGTAAGGAAAGAAAAATCAAAGCCGCTTTCATAGCAACTTCATAACACTTCCATAGCGCTTCCATAGTACTTCAATCGTTGGTGATCACAGCGCCCATGACGTCGCGGCGGGCGTCTATGTAGGCCTGTTCTGAAATTTCGTGATAGGCCCGAGCGTCATCGAGAAATCGCGAAAACGAGGCGTATACCTTGGCAGCCATCGGGTCTTTCGCCACCAGCTTGGCCATGGCTCGCTCGCTACCCTCGTAGAGCGCTTTGAGTACGTCATCGGGAAGACGCCGTAGCTTGACGTTGTGTTTCTCCACCATTTCTCGAAGGGCCCGATTGTTGCGGGCCGTGAACTCATCGAGCATATCCGCATTCGCCGCACGCGCTGCGGTTCTGACGATCGCTTGTAGCTCTTCCGGCAAAGCGCGGAGGGCCTTTTCGTTGACGATGAACTCAAGAGTCGAGCCGGTTTCATGCCACCCGGGGTAGTAGTAGTACTCAGCTATCTCATGCAGACCTAGAGCCAGGTCGTTGTAGGGCCCCACCCACTCGACCGCATCGATGACGCCGGTCTGAAGCGCAGTGTAGACTTCGCCGCCAGGGATACGAACCGCTTCGCCCCCAGCCTCAGTAAAAACCTCTCCAGCGAGACCTGGGATCCGCATGCGAAGACCTCGCAGGTCTTCGAGGGAATTGATTTCCCGATTAAACCAGCCTGCCATCTGCACGCCGCTGTTGCCTCCCGCTAGAGGAACTATTCCGGCTGGTGCGTAAAGCTCCTCCCACAGTGCTTGTCCGCCGCCGTAGTGTATCCACCCGTTAATCTCCTGCGCGGTCATACCGAAAGGGACTGAGGTGTAGAAAACGGACGCCGGTATCTTTCCCTTCCAGTAGTAGGAGGCGCCGTGCCCAACCTCTGCAACCCCAGAAGAGACCGCATCAAAAACCTCGAAGGCGGGTACGATTTCCCCGGCGCCGTAAACACGTATTTGAAGACGCCCACCGGTCATCCTAGCAACCGTCTGCGCAAACACCTCCGGCGTATGACCGAGGCCCGGTAAGTTTTTGGGCCAGGTAGTGACCAGCTTCCATTCGATGACCGGGAAGCCTGCTTCGCTTGAACGTTCCGCTAGTGGCACATCAGCTTCACGATTGATCGTTTGAAAAACCCATAGCGCGAGGGTGAGCACCAGCAGCACGGCCAATAGAAGCACGCCGAGCGCCTCCCGATTGAGCTTGCTGTCATTTTCCATAAGACGATTCCCAGCGAGTGTTGTCACTCAAGCGCTGCCCGCGCTCAACGGCGAAGCGGGCATACTAAAACAATGGAACTCTCTGTGGTGGTTGGTCAGCTCAGCGCCTCTAGACGCGCGTACTGAACTACGAGCCACTTGGTGCCTTCCTGATCAAAGTTCACCTCCACCCGAGCATTGCTACCCCGACCTTCAAAATTAAGTACCACACCCTCCCCGAACATCTGATGATAGACGCGCTGACCGAGATTAAGGCCCGTATCCGCTGCGGGAGCAGCGCTTCCATAAGTACTGACCGGTCGGCTGACTTTGCTGTGCAAGCGGACTTCGTTAACGAGGTCCGCGGGGATTTCACGCACAAAGCGGGACGGCGAATTGTAGCTATCACTACCGTGCAAGCGACGGCTCTCCGCGTAGGTCATTATCAACCGGTCCATCGCTCGTGTGATACCGACGTAGCAAAGTCTTCGCTCTTCCTCGAGGCGACCAGGCTCTTCAATGGACATTCGATGAGGGAAGAGGTTTTCCTCCATCCCAGCAAGAAACACCAAGGGAAACTCTAGACCTTTGGCCGAATGCAACGTCATGAGCTGGACGCTGTCCTCGTGCGCATCCGCCTGGCCCTCGCCCGCATCCAAAGCGGCACTGTCGACGAACTGCTGCAGGGGCGATAGCTCGTCGCCTTCAGGGACAAAAGCTCGAGCCGCGCTCACCAGCTCATCGAGGTTCTCCACCCGAGCCAGGCCTTTCTCACCCTTTTCCTTTTCATGATGGGGCCGCAAGCCCGACCGACGCACTACTTGATCAACCAGCTCCTCCAGCGTCATCGGATCCGTAGCGCTGTCCATCTCATCCACAAGCACCCGAAATCCCTCAAGCGCCGTCAAAGCTCGCGCGCTGAGCAATTTTTCCTCGTGACTAAGTAGCATTGCCTGCCAGAGTGTGCACTGTCGCTCTCGTGCTACTTGGCGCAGCGTGTCGAGGGTCTTACTACCGATGCCTCGAGGAGGAATATTTACAACACGCTCGACCGCCGCATCGTCGCCCCGGCTGACCAGCAAACGCAGGTAGGCCATCGCATTACGGATTTCGAGTCGCTCATAGAAACGCTGACCACCATAAATACGGTATGGAATGTCTGAGCGCAGCAGGGCTTCTTCTAGAATCCGTGATTGTGCGTTTGAGCGGTACAAAATAGCGATGGACCGCCGCACATTCCCTTTGCTTATCCAGCTCTCCAACTGCTCGACGATAAAGCGAGCCTCGTCTTGCTCGTTAAAGCCTGCGTAGAGCTGAATCGGCTCACCCTCGTCTCCTGCGCTCCAGAGTTCCTTGCCCAAGCGACCGCTATTGTGCGCTATCACTCCGTTTGCGGCCTGAAGAATCGTCTGCGTAGAGCGGTAGTTCTGCTCCAGGCGAACCACTCGCGTGTGTTTGAAATCCTCGCCGAAGCGCTGAATATTCTCTATTTTGGCTCCGCGCCAGCCATAGATCGACTGGTCATCGTCGCCAACGGCAACGACGGGAACCTGCTCCCCCGCAAGAACGCGAAGCCAGGCGTACTGAATCGTATTGGTATCTTGGAACTCATCGACCAAAATCTGCCGAAAACGGTTCTGATAGTGATTGAGCACATCGGGCGACATAAGCCACAGCTCGTGGGCGCGCAGCAATAACTCTGCGAAATCCACCAGACCGCCCCGGGCACATGCTTCCTCGTAGGCCGTGTATATGCGCAACATGGTTTTCTCGTAGAGATCCCCCAACGGCGGCTCTATATGGCCAGCTCGACGACCCTCGTCTTTTTGCTCATTGATATACCACTGAGCTTGCTTGGGCGGCCAACGAGACTCATCGAGTTGAAGCTCGCGGCAAACTCTTTTGACCAAGCGAAGCTGATCATCGCTGTCGAGTATCTGAAAGTTCTGCGGTAGCCGCGCTTCCTGCCAATGCGTTTTGAGGAGACGATGAGCGAGACCGTGGAAGGTGCCAACCCACATTCCCTGCGTCGGTATTTGGAGCATCGTCTCGATACGAGCACGCATTTCTTTTGCGGCCTTGTTGGTAAAGGTAACCGCCAGTAAACCGTGGGGAGATAGTCCTTCGGCTCGTATCAGCCAGGCGATTCTATGCACAAGCACTCGCGTCTTTCCGGACCCCGCACCTGCCAGAACCAGCATATTCCCCGATTCAGCGGCGACCGCGTCGCGCTGCGCATCATTGAGGCCTGTCAAAATATCGCTTACGTCCATAGCGACATTCTATTGCCTGTTAACCGGCCCTTACCAGAAGTGACAAAACGCTTGTCCATCTTGAAGCGGTTAGCGCATCCCTTTGCTACTATTTCGGTTCTACGTTTCGCCTATTAGGCATCCGGAATCACTGATGGAAGCGGATAAAGACACCGACGGTCGGACCGAAGGACTCAACGACGAAGACGCAAGCCCGTCGCCGTTCATAGATAGGGACGACGATAGCTTTGGGGGCTTCACCGATTCGGACTATTCAGCGGATTTTCCAGGGACTCCAGATCACACCGATCTAGATCCCGATCCGGGCTATGCGGCCTTTGCAAGCGAACTTGATGATCCGCTAGCTGACTGGCCGTCCCCAGAAACTCCGCTGGAGGAACTTCCCGAAGTAAAGGCACGCGCTCTTGGGCCGTCACTCACAGAGCCTAAGCCTCCAGCCGACGCAAGCCTTGAAAGCGGGCCCGCCGTTGCGGATAGTGACCGCGTTACCGCAGCCCTGGTCGATAGCGACAGCTATGCCGAATACGAGGTTCCGGAACTTGAAGACACCTCTTCGGGAGAAGCGTTCGAAGATACCGAAGCATCAATTCCCACGAGTGTGGCGGGCGACGCCGGTGGTTTCCCAGCGCTACCAGCTGACGAAATCGAGGAAACATCCATAGAGCTTTCCGTTGCTGGCGCACCCATTGATGATGAGCTTGTCGTGAGCGACGACTCGATACTGCTCGACGAGAAGCAGCTGCTCGATTCAGCGGACGACGTTGATCTACCCGTACCGCCGGCGCCGGCGCTCACCGATGGAGACGCATTGAAACTGGACCCGCTCGACCCAGTCTCGGTCCTGGAGGACAACGACCTACCCAACCTAGACGCAGGACCAGCGATTGGCGAGTTCGAAAAGGAGTCCTATTCCACGCCCGCCAGCTTCGCCTCGCCTGCGATGGATGAACTAGTGCCCCCGCCACCCTCTACACCCACCGCTACTGCAAGCATGGAGACAAGCGAAGCCCCCGTGCGGCAGTTTGAAGAAGAATTTGTTGATGACTTTCTCAACGATTTGGACGTTCCGGAAGGTTCCGCAGAAGCGAGCGAATCTACAGATCGGACACCGGCCGGTGTGGATGCGACTGGAGAAAGTTTCGCCGAAGTGGCGGCCGCCGTGCGCACGGAGACCGAAGCAAGTAATGCGTCGGCTAACCCTGCTGAACGCCCATCAGAGAAAGCTAATCAAGGGGAAGAAAGCAGCGGTTTCAAAATACCTTGGGGGCTAGTCGCAGTCCTACTCACTGCCGTTGCGCTGGTCGCTGTTGGTGGCTATGGGGTTGTCAATCAGCGCCAAGAGATGCAGGAAGAAATCCGCCGCTTGCAAGCTCAGCTGGCGACTACCTTGACCGCAGAGGAAGCGGAACGAGAACAGGAACAGCAGCGGCAAATGGAGGTTGAGAATGAATCGCTGTCCGCAGAACTCGAAGCCTTAGCGGCAGAGAATCAGGACCTCGCCAGTCAATTAAGCTCTCTGGAGTCGCAACTTGCTGATCGCGCGGCACAAGCGGATCGGGAGCGAGAACAAGCACAACGCAGAGCGGCAGAAGAGCGAAGGGCCGCAGAGGAGGCGCGTCGACTCGCGGCGCAGAAACGCGCAGAAGAGGAAGCGGCAGCGCAAGCTCGCCTGGCAAGCAATCGCCTGCAAAACGCCACGAGCGAACCGAACGTCTCCGCTACCGGAGACGATCTTTCGGGAACTTGGTTTGTGAATTTCGGGTCCTATGCGCAGAGAGATGTGGCGCAGCGCTGGGCTGATACGCTTTCTGTAGACGCGGGCGAAGTACGCATACAAACCGCGCAGGCAGCTGGCAAGACGCTTTATCGAGTGCGCGTTGTTGGGTTGGGAACGCAAGATGATGCGGAGCGCATCGCCACCGGTCTGGAGCGCCAGTATCGCCTCCCGCGCCTATGGGTAGGAAAAAACTGAGGTAGCTAAAAAACATGATATTCAGCGCACCGGGGAAGAATCACGGAATCGAGGTTTTTTCGCGCAAGCACGCCAGTGTCCTCACCTTTACGGTGATGCTCTTAGCATCAAATTCCGTATTCGGATTCGAGGATTGCACTCCTCCGATCAAACCAAGCTTACCCGATGGTGCAACGGCGACCATGCAAGATATGCTCAAAGGGCAAAACGCAGTGAAGGATTACCAGGCGCGCAACATGGATTACATGCGCTGTCTGCAAACCCACATCGATAAAGAAGGCACCACGGTCTCGCGCTCACTGGATTCGGCGACGCGCGCGATTGCGCTCACTAACCACGGGCGCGCTAACACCGCCTACAATGCAGCCGTTTCCGCTGAGGAAGAAGTCGCCGGCGATTTCAATATTGAGCTTCGGGAGTTCAAAGCGGTAAACGCCCGCTAAGGCCCTCATGAGCCCTGATACTCATTCACTCAGGGCCGTCCTCCTGAGATTTATGAGCAAGGGTATGGGCATTGGCTTCCCAGTTCCTGCCGTCGAATTCGACGATGCGTAGCATTTTGGGCAGTTCATCGAGGCAGTTTACGTTGACATCGATACCGTCCGGATTAGATCGCGGTTTATAAAAAGGCTTGATACCGCATACGTCGCAAAAATAGTGTTCCGCCACGCCGCTGTTGAATTGGTAACACCGCAACCTCTCCGAACCTTGATCCAGACGAAATCGCGATTGGGGAACGATCAGATGTAGATAGCCGCTTTTTCGACAAATAGAGCAGTTGCATCGCTCTACTTCCACGTCCTCACTGGTCGTTACGGAAAAGCGAATGGCCCCGCAATGGCAGCCGCCAGAAAAATCTCTCAAAGTGTACTCTATTGATGTGATTCTCAGAGCATCGTAGCGGGAAAGTCCTCCACCTTGAAGCGAGAGTGGAAATCCGGTGCGAGAGAACGCGTCGCGCGATCTGTAGCATCGAGAATAGACATCAACTCATCGACGAATACCCGGTCCGAGGAAGCGGCCAGCGCCTCCAAGTTAAGGGGACAATTCTGCTGTACGATATCTAAGTCTTCGCATAAGCCTTGCCGGTCATTTAAGCCGAGCATTCGGGATACGCGATTACAGATGGCGGACACAACCGCCATATCGCGACCGTCGAATGTGGCGATCGACCTCGGCCTTCGCTGCGGACTTTTCTCCGCAATGCTGACTACTTCTGCTCTCATAAGCTCCAATTCTCCCTCCCAAGCTTCGATGGCTGGGAAGACCGCGCCCTGCATCAGCGGTTAGTAGCAGCCACTGTCGACGGGTCTCAGAACAGAATTTAGGGGCAATCGTGGGAGATTGGGAGGAAGAGAGCGCGGTTTTGTGCGATGCCTCGCAGACACCGAGACAGATCTGTGGTCCAGTTCTCAGAATGACCATCTGCAGTCGGTAGAGGACCGTTTGGACGGTGGCTCAGCTTGAAGTCACCGCAGTGTAGCGGTCCGATGATCCCGTCAGAAAATATAGAAGCGGTCCGAAAGAACCCAAACAAACGGTAAGCCCGACCCATAGCCAAGGGTTTCGCCCGCGCGCTTTGGCATCCGGTATCAAAAAAGTGAGTACGAGAAGGAGCGCGATCACCAGGTCGACAAATACTTGCCAGCCCCCGGGCGAGGTGTGGAAAGACAAGATGCCTGCGATTCCACCATTCATCAAAGCGTAATAAGTCAGCGCCGAAAAGGGCACCAGAATGATTGCGGATAAGAATTTTCGGTTCGACATCTCGATTACCCCTGCTCGTTTTCGTGGTTGGCAACCGACTCTGCCTCCTACCCCGTGCAAGTCCAATGACCTAGCAGGTAATTGAATTCGTGACGCTGCTGACATAAAACCCTCAAAAACAAGTGAGCTGAGAGAAGCAGAGATGACCGTCGCGCTAAATACGTTCCCTCAACTCTGTCGCCAGTGGCGACAAAGCCGCCATCTTTCTCAGCTCGCCTTGGCAGAAAATGCGGAGATATCCCAGCGTCACCTCAGCTGGTTAGAAACCGGCCGTAGCCAACCGAGTCGCGACATGGTGCTCAAACTTGCCGAGGCGCTTGAGGTTCCGTTGCGAGAGAGAAACACGCTACTTCTGGCGGCGGGATACGCGCCTTATTACCGCGAGTCGAATCTCGAGGAGCCGCATATGGTCCATGTGCGAGCCGCATTGGGCCGAGTGCTGCAACAGCAAGAACCTTTCCCCGCCGTAGTAGTGGACCGGTCTTGGAATCAAGTGCTCGGAAACAAAGCATCTGAACTTCTTCTAGGCTTGTCCGGTCGAGATGCGAATGACCCAGGACCGTTTAATTTGGCAGAAGCCACTCTCCAGCCGGGTGGACTACGGCGGTTCATTACCAATCCAGAGATCGCTTTGCCGCTGTTTGTTTTGCGTTTGCGCCGCGAGGCTTTGGCCTCAGGAGAAGCGTCTGTGATCGCCCGAGTAGAGGCCTTGATTCGCTCCGCAGGTGCGCTTCCGGAACTGGACTCGGGCACCGATTCGCTACTGCCTGTCCTGCCGATCGAACTAGCACTCGACGGTCTGCGCCTCTCGCTGTTCTCCGTTATGTCTACCTTTGGAACACCACAAGATGTGACCACCGATGAGCTTCGCATTGAGTCTTTCTATCCAGCGGATGACGAAACCACGGCTTTTTTTGAGACAATCGCGTCAACCTAAGCTGAGCAGCCGATGCACCCTAAACACGGTCCTTCAGGCCGTGGCCGCGAACGCCAGCGGACGACTCCGAAATTAAGACAGGTTTGTGCCTGATCGATCGTACTAGCCCCTGCGATTGAGACCGGACCTTTTCTGAATTAGGTGTATTTGTGACTTGCGCAGGCGCCAGCACTTCGTCAGAGTCGGTCCATGGCCAACATCCTTATCATTTATTCAACGACCGACGGGCATACCAAGAAAATCTGCTCCACAATACAAACGCAGCTTATCGCCAA
>JBCCQO010000056.1:0-12192 GCA_039024595.1 Pseudomonadota bacterium
TACACAGTAGGCATCAACTCGCTGCTCCAGCATCCAGCGTCGCAGGGAATTTAGTTTGCCTTCAACTACACTTTGACTGCTTACCATAGCGCTACCGTTTGGTGGGCAAGGGGTCCGCCCAGGAAAGGGTCGTCCAGGAAAGGTTAGCCCAGGAAAGGTTCATACGGATCCGAGCGTTCCGCTCAATTTCATTCGAAACGCCTCACCCTCCGGCGAGGCCAACAGCGATAGCGCCTGCGAAAGCTCTCGGTCTAAGGGCTCGCTGTCGCCACTTAGCTTGAGATCGAGTTCATAGCGATCACCCTCCAGTCGCGCGCTCCCTTCGATCAAGACGCTGCCACTTAGGGTTAGGATATCGGCAGTGATAGCACCCTGCTCTGTGGAAGACAGCTCGGCTACGTAAGTGCCGAGTGGGCGGGCACCGGTATTCGTTAACCATGCGGCGCTCTCCCAAACGAGGCGTCCCTGCGCTCCTGTAGCAATACCGTCGACTAAGCTGAGCCGTTCAAGCTGCAGTTTCAATACGCCGTCCAAGGCGATCGGGAGGAGCTGCCGAAGTAAGGCAGCGGGGAGCGAGGCGTCGAGTCCTTGCAGGCTGGCGGCGTCGGTTCCTAAGCGGGTGCGAGTGGAGAAGCGTTGATGTCCCCACTCGGATTCTAGGTCTAGCCTAGGGCTGAGCGACAGCAGCGTAAGAGGATTTAAGCTCCACGACACACGTCCCAAGTGGATCGGCCCAGCAGGCGAGCTGGCGATCGCCCGCGCGGCCTCGCCGTTAAACGCAGTGCCGGTCAAACCGGAGAGTTGAACAGGTGTGCTCGGCAACAGTATCGTTACTGCGCGCGCGGGAATATTCATAATCGCAAGGGTGAAGGTAACAACCAGCGCCGCAACTAGTACAAACACTCTCATCGACTCGCTCTCTTAACCGCCTGCGGCTACGCGCAAATTTGCCGATACAAAACCGGCGGTCGCTGTCTGGCTAAACGACAGCTCTTCAACAATCAGCGACTCTTGCGTTTCAACGGAGTGAATCCAACGCAGCAGGTTGTCCAGAGCAACGCCCTCAAAGCGAAGCTGGACCGCTCCCCGACTGTTCGGCTGAAGTCGATTTATCTGCAAATCAAAGCGTTCCGCAGAGCGATTGAGAAGGTTCGTTAAATTTCTCTGACGTGATCCCTGCGTGGGGCCACCACGAGCCCGTAATGCCGCCAGTTCCGCCGCCATAGAATCCACACGGACGAGCTTTGAGACATAGGCTTGATTGCGTTCTCGTAGTTCTCTGCGCGCGTCCGCAAGCGGCTTTACAAGCAAAAACAAGGCAAGATAGGCGACTAGAACGAGGGCGAGCACAAGCAGGGCAATTTGCTCTCTTAGTGGAAAACGGAGAAACCAGGCTTTCACGAACGGTCTCCGATTCGCAATCGTGCGCGCACACCGGTACCGCTGCGCGAGGAGTTTTCCAATACAGCACGGTAGCCGCGATCAGCCAGCGACTGCCGAAGCTGTTCTACATCGGAAAATCCCGCGGCATAGAGATTCACGCGAAGCTCGGAGGTTCGCTGACTAAAATTGAGACTCGCCAAAACCGTACCTTCTTGGGCCGCGACCGCCGCTGCAAGCGGCTCAATGAAGGCACTGAAGGTACGTCCAGAACCATCCCCTCGTAGCGCTGCAAGTTGATTCTTCAGTTGCTTTTCTACATCAGGGACCGCGCCTCGCGGATTCACTGACCGATATACGGCCGTCACCTCGTCGTTCAATGCGATCGTTTCACGCTCTAAATACCGGAGGTCAAGCCAGCCAGCAACAAGGTGCACGACCAAGGCAACGGCCGCTACGAGGGCAACCGCTTTCCAGTGGGACCACCAGGCTTGATAGGGCAAACTCGGAGCGTAAGGTCCTTGGCGAAGATTGAGACCGATAGCGCTCTCTCTACTAATGAGCTCTTTATTACCAAAACTCGCGTCACTCCGGTCCGTGCTACTACCTAGGAGCAGAGCCTGTGCCAGTCCGCCCCGACGCCACTCAATGGCCGCCATTGCTTCAACACCGGCGTTTTCCTGCATAGTAGCTCGAAGGCGATTTGGAAGCTGTGCAAGATCTTCGTTCTCCGAGTTTCCATAAATCACTACGTGTTCAGGCAGATGACTCTCCGCCAAGGCACTGAGGAGAGGCTCCGCTAAGTCTCGTTCAATCTGTGTCGCTTCTGATCGTCCATAGCGTAGGAGGAGATCATCCTCGCGTACGACAATGGTCCAGTGTCCATCGGCCCAGGGGAGTAACAGCGGCTCGCTCACCCATGGGACCGAGTCCGCGAATTCTCCCAGCGCTTCCTCCCAGTCCTCCATAGAGCTGCGCCGCACGACGGCGACGTCGACCTGATTTTTATTTGGCTGAAAACGAGCGAAGTGGAGTTCGTCGATGTCTTCCGTGAGCTGCTCCTCCAACATAAAGGGAAGAGAAGAATCCAGATGACGACGCTCCTCCGGTGCCAGGTCGAGCTGAAACAGGCGAACGTCGGCCCCGTTCACCGCAAACACGACCTGGTGTTCGCGCTGCTGGAGTAGCGCATGCAGACGGTTCTTAACGCCGAGATCATCCACAGCCTGCGCCTCAGCAGCGCCGGACTCAAGCCAAAAGAGAGCACCTTGCTCAAGGTAGAGAACGCTTAGGTTCTGGCTCACTGAGGTATCTCCGGGATTAAGCTTCTGCTCACAAGGTATTCGTTCGGGCTGGCTTCGCGGCGCTGAAGCACGCGTATATCGCGCTCGTCGCGCTCAACCCAACTGTACATGTGCTGTCGCCGATCGGCAATTTCAACAACGGTTCCAAGAAGGAAGTAGCTGGAACGTTCCGTAATTAAGCCTCGTAAGGGTTCTGTGGTTTCTGCGCCGGGAAAGTTGTCGATGGCGAGAAACTCATCGATGCCGGAGAACGGTTGCGCGTTTCTGCGCGTGAGCAGGTTTTGGACGATAGCCTCATCTAAAGGCGTATCAGCGCCGTTCTCCGGATTGAGACTACGCAGCACTGGCCCCGGGGCCGTATGAATATTGATCTGGCTCGCGTCCTTCGGCCATACGGTTACGTAGTGTTGCAGGACTTCAAAGACCTCTGGTCGCATATTGGCGACCGATCGCAGTTCGCTGACGCTACTCAGCTCGGTGTTGGCCGCCCGATAGGAGGGGTTTTGCGCAACGTAGAAACTGCTCTCCGCGCCGTTCAACCGTGGCTCATCATCCGCATCTAAAAAATCGATGATCGCCTCCGTAAGAGCGCGAGCTTCGATCTGATCAACGGCTACACCGGGAAGCGCCTGAAGCAATCGTACAAATTGAAGTTGCGTACTGTTAAACGCACTGACTCCGATGTTTTGAGCACCACCCTCGCCGCTGCCACTGGCATCCACCAAGGAGTTCAGGTTGAACAGGCCCTGTAGGTCCAATACGAATCCACCAAGGAAGCCGCCTTCTTCCAACGGATAGGGATCGATGCCTCTAGCCCATAGCTCCGTGAGGTCATCCTTGAAAGGCTCGCCCGCCAGTTGATCGGCCTCGTAGTCAAAGATAAGCGCCAAGGTAACTAGCGCTTCCGCACCGCGGAGATAGGCCCAAGTCTGTTCCGCAATCGCAGAATTGGCGCTGCGTCGATAATTGAGATCAAAGTCTCGGCTCATGGCCACGACAATGGCGGAGACAATGCCTGCAACCAGTAAGGCGATTATCAAAGCAACACCGCTCGACCGTTTTAGTCGACGCAGGCCTCTTCTGCGCACCTTGGTTTGCGCAGAATCGCGCTCAAGGGGAGCGGAATCGAGCCCCCAATTATTGCGCTGGCAATTCATAGATTCTACGAAGCTCGCCAAAGTCTTCCAAGAGCAGGCGGATTTCTACCGCTTGCGGTGGGTCTGGTGGAGTGAGGCCCGTACCCGGTTCGACTACCCAATTTTGTTCCCAGTTGCGCGTATCAATCTCGGTACTCTGATCGACTTGAAGCAGCTCCAGCTCCGGTAAGAAACGGAGTTCCAGTTCTTCAACCCGATCCAATAAACGAACGCGAACCGGCTCGCTGTCCCCTAAGCGATCCAGAACCTGGTAGTAAGCTCGCCACAGGGAGTCGTCCTCCAAATAGTAGAACACACGTTGCAAGTCCGACCTTGGTAAACCGGTGCTGTTTTGCCAACCAGCACGAGTAAGTTCCAAGGGGTGTACCGCAAGCGGACCGCCGGTCAAAGGCGCACGAGGCTCGTCGAATTCGTCGACAATGAACCGATTCGAAAACTGGCGGAGATCGCGAGACACTATTGCAAGCGCGCGATTCAGATCTCGCACTCGATCCCCACCGGCACGGAGCTGATCGACGCTGGCGAGCGCAGCAGAGATACTCGTATAGGCCGTGGCGCTCACCATCACGGTAATGGCCAGGGCTACGAGGACTTCGACAAGGGTAAAACCGCCGGCACCCGCTCGGTGGCGGTTCTTACCAAGGCGGACCTGTGAGCTCACTGAGAACTTACACCGGCGGCGAGGAAGGCGACAAGGGTGTAGACGGGCAGAGCATCATCTTCTTCACTGGTTCGCACCTCCAATTCGACCCGTGCAAAGTTTGGCAATTCCGTTTCTTGTGTCCGGAAAGACCAGAACCACTCCCGGTCCGCAACTTCCTCCGATCCCTTGAGATTGCTCGTCAAACGCACCTGACCACTGCGCAAGCCCAAGCGCAACTCCTCCATTCGATTGCTTGCGACCAACTGCGCGATCGCCCGGTCACGCATGTACGCAGTACCGTCAATTTGTTGATCAAGAATGGACAGCAGCGAAGGCAGCGTAAGTGCGACGACAAACAAGGCAACCATCACTTCGATCAACGTAAAGCCAAGACGTGGAGCGGACTGGATCGCTCTAGAGTTCAATTTCGTCACTCGGAATTGGCTCTTCACTGACTCGAGAAAAACGAGCTAAAGCGTCCCAACTTAAGTAAAGACGATCATCTGAAGTGGACCAGACGGCCAGTTCCCCAGGCTGCGTTTCACCGCTCGCAAGAAAAAGCCACTGCGGTTCACTAATCGCATCACCTTGCACCGCTTGCTCTCCATTAGTCGCAAGATCGATGGCCTCTCCGTCAAGCGTGAGCTGAAGCTCCACGTCCTCGGGGAACTGGATCGCTGCGAACAGGTCACCAGAATTCACCGGTCTCTCCCAACCATCGGGAAGGCGCTGCCGCCAGTGCAGTTCAAACAGAGAAGCACCGTTCTCAGCCTGAGTTTCCACAATCAGTAGACCGAAATCAGCGCCGGAAAACTGTGCCTCATCGATTGCGTAGACCGCCAATGAAGAAAGGTACTCGAGACGTTCGCGCACCTCTTGCTTTTGACCGCCGAAGGTTAAGGCGACCACCGCGAGTCCCGTGATCAGCCCCATCACCATCAAGACGACCAGAATCTCAATGAGGCTGAATCCACGCAAACTTCGCGCGGGCGTGAATCGGCTAGCCGGCAACGTGTCCCGAATCATCCACGCGTTACGAGCGTCTGTGGTCCTGACCTTTCAAAAAAGATCCTTAACCTTCTTCTTGTTTCCAGTTGCCTATATCTTTGTTTTGCCCATCACCGCCTGATAGGCCATCAGCTCCTAAGGTGTAGATGTCTACTTCGCCATTCTCACCTGGGCTTAGGTATAAATACGGTCGGCCCCAGGGATCCAGAGGCACCTCGGATAAGTAACCGCCATCTTTGAAGTTGCGTGGTTCTGGATCGAGAGAGCTCGCACTGACCAAGGCGTCTAGCCCCTGCTCGGTCGTTGGGTATACGTAATTGTCCAAGCGGTAAATTTTCAGAGCGGTTTCGATCGCCTTGAAGTCAGCCTGGGCCTTTTTGATACGCGCATCATCGGCCTGGTTTAAAACGGTCGGAGCAACGATGCTCACCAGTAGACCCATAATCACAAGCACCACCAGTATCTCCACTAGTGAAAAGCCGGCGCTTCGTTGTGTGTTCAGTGTACGCATGGCATTAACCTACCATTTTAGTCATATCGAATATCGGCAGCATGATCGCCAACACAATTACCAGAACAATCAGACCCATGATCACCACCATCAACGGCTCGAATAAGGCAAGGAGCCGACCCAGCGTGAGTTCGAGCTCGCGCTCCTGATTAGCGGCCGCACGCTCCAGCATTTCTTCGAGCGCTCCGCTGCTTTCTCCACTGGCGACCATATGGACCATCAACGGGGGAAAGTGTTCGGCCTGGGACAAAGCCTGACTCAGACTGGCGCCCTCTTGCACTTGTACTGCGATCGTTTCACTTTCGTCGCGCAAAACCAAGTTAACCAGAACCTGGCCGGCGATACGCAGCGCCTCCAGCAAAGGCACACCACTGGCCATCAGAATACTCAGCGTGGAGGCAAAGCGCGCCGTATCGATCGCGATGATCAAGCGCGCCACCCCCGGCAGTTTTAAAAGCAAGGAATGCCAACGACGCTTGCGTTTTGTATCGCTAAGAATGCGTTTGGCGATGATCGCAACTGCGCATAAGAAGATCAGCAACCAAATCGTGTACGCCCGAAAGAAATCACTGGTCGCGATCAGAGCTTTTGTAAGCGGAGGCAGCTCTCTGTTGCTTTGGGCAAAAGCGCCGATCAGCTCCGGAACCACAAATACCATCAACGCGCCGATCACTAATACGGCTACACCGGATAAAATGAGCGGATAAATCATCGCCATTTGCAGTTTCTGACTGCTTTCCTGGCGCTTTTCTGAATAATCGGCGAGCTGCTCAAGGACTGGCCCTAAAAAGCCCGCGTGCTCTCCGGCAGAGACCATCGCGCGATACATTTCGCCAAAGACCTGCGGGTACTCCGCTAGACCGTAGGCCAAAGTATGCCCTTCGCTCACGCGCGATCGCACCTGCAACAGCATGGCTTTCACTCGCTGCCGTCTCGTTTGTTGGGCGGCTGCGTGCAGGCAGTCCGCGAGGGGTAGATTGGATTGGACGAGGGTAGCGAGTTGTCGAGTGACAAGGGATAGTTCGCTCACACTTAATCGCAGCGGGAACAAACGTTTACTCAACACACCGTTCGCTGCTTCGCTGCGCGCAGCGGTTTGCACATCTACCGGACGCATGCTCTGGGAGCGCAGTTGGCTGCGCACCTGGCGCTCCGAATCCGCCTCGACCACGCCTTTCACCAACTTGCCGGCCGTATCGAGTGCACGATAGCGATAGGCTGTCATCTCAGGCTCGCTAGCAAAGAATAAATTACACGGATAGCCATTTGCTAAGTCAGCCTATGGCAGTGACTCGCATCACCTCTTGGAGACTGGTTTCACCGGCCAGTACTCGACGGCGACCGTCGTGTTGGATACTTGCGGAACTCTTTCGAGCCGCCTGCGCGATTGCTTGCTCCGCAGCGCTGTCGTGAACCAAAGCCCTGAGTTCGTCATCTATTTCAATGAACTCGTAGATGGCACTTCGCCCTCGATAACCACTGTGGTTACACCGCGGGCAACCCGTCGGGCGATACAGCACTGTACTGTGATCATCGCTGGGGAGTTCAAGAAGCTCCCGTTCGGCGGCACTCACTTCCACCGGCTGCTTGCACTCGTTGCAGAGCAAACGAACCAGTCGCTGTGCCATAACCGCTAACAGGCTAGAAGAGAGCAGAAAGGACTCTACGCCCATGTCCTGAAGGCGGGTTACCGCACCGATAGCCGTATTAGTGTGCAGCGTAGACAAAACAAGGTGTCCTGTGAGCGAGGCTTGAACGGCGATTTCCGCGGTTTCAAGATCTCGAATCTCACCGACCATCACCACATCCGGGTCTTGTCGAAGAATGGCACGCAGGCCCCTTGCAAAGGTCATATCTACTTTGGGGTTAACCTGGGTCTGTCCTATCCCTGGAAGCATATACTCCACGGGATCCTCAATAGTCATGATGTTGCGCGCGCTTTCGTTTATCTCCGATAGTCCCGCATACAAGGTCGTGGTTTTACCCGAGCCCGTTGGCCCGGTGACCAAAATAATTCCGTGGGGACTGTGTAGCGCTCGCCGGAAGCCACCATGTACCTCGGCAGGCATGGATAACTGGTCTAGCTGTAGCTGTCCTGACTGCTTATCCAGAAGCCGCAGTACCACTCGTTCGCCATAAGCAGAAGGCAACGTGGACATCCGAATATCCACCGCGTGCCCAGCAATACGCACGGATATTCGACCGTCCTGGGGAATACGTCGTTCAGCGATATCCAATCGGGCCATCACTTTGAGTCGGGATACGAGCAACGGACCTAGCATTCTCTTTGGTGAGAGCACCTCAGACAGCACACCGTCCACACGGTAGCGAACGCTGAGTTTGTCCTCGAAGGTTTCGATATGAATGTCGGACGCCTTTTCTCGCACCGCCTCGGACAAAATCGCGTTGATCAAGCGAATGATCGGCGCATCGTCTTCCGCATCCATCAGGTCGCCGGCGTCGGGGATCTCCTCAGCGAGACGGCTCAGATCGACATCAGAGCTGATGTCAGCGGCCATTTGCTGCGCTTCACTGTTGTCTCGCTGATAGGCGCGAGTAAGTTGCGCCTGAAAATCAGCGGGCTCAAGCGCACGCAGTTCTAGGCCACGGCCAACGCGTCGCCGCAGTTCGAGCAGTACCTGAGCATCTAGCGGACCGCTGTGAAGTACTCGGTGTTTGTCCTCCGGATCCAGAACAACCCGGTTCGCCGTCGCAAAACTGAACGGCAGCTTGCTTGAGGCGCTTGCGTAGTCGACATTCGGATCGAAGTCTTCGCTCATGGCGTACTCGACTCCGCCGGAGTATCACTTTGTCGCAAGTCTTCGCGAATCTCCTCAAGTTGCAGGATCTGCTGCTCCCAATCGGGGAGCACTGGCAACTGATCGTCGTCGAAGAAGATAAGCCCTTCATCACGCTGTTTCTGTTGCTGCTCGCGGATATAGCGATACTTCTGCGCGGTTGCACCGGCAAGGGCCGCTTCGTCCCGGATGATTGTCGGCCTAATAAACACGAGCAAGTTTCTTCGCGTTACAGACACACCGTCATTGCGGAACAAGCGGCCAAGGAAAGGAATATCACCGAGCAAGGGTACTCGCTGTTCGACCGCTTGGACGTCATCCTGGATAAGCCCACCGAGCACAACGACTCTGCTATCAGAGGCCAATACTTTTGTCTGGATCAAGCGTTCATTGGTGATGATGTCAGACGCATCGACGCTCGCGGTGGCGTTGGTCAGGCTGTTCACCTCTTGTTTGATGTCCAACACAACCGAGTCACCCTCGTTGATTTGCGGAGTGACTGTGAGAGTAATGCCTACGTTCTGTCGTTCGATGGTCTGAAACGGATTGGTAGCGCCCGCATTGGCCCCCGTATTGGTGAACGAACCGGTGATGAAGGGAACGTTTTGACCGACCGTGATGAAGGCTTCCTGATTATCCAGCGTCAGCAGACTGGGCGTAGATAGAATATTGGCGTTGGTTTGCTCTTCCAACGCATTGAGGATTACGGTCATGCTCAGATCATCGTCGACGACACCCCAGCCCAGCGTGGTGCCACCGGTACCGGCGAGCGCTGAAGCCAAGCTGCCTAAATTGAAGTCGCCGGTGGTCGCACCATCGCTATCGGAGTTGTCTCCAAGGATCGCGCCCCCAATGTTTCCCAACGTGGCGTTATTTTGTTGAACATTGGAGCCGTAGAGGCCGGAGTCGTTCGCGAATAGCCATTGCAAGCCAAGATCCTGACCGTCGATGACTTCCAGCTCAACAATGATGGCTTCAACTAGAACCTGAGCTCGCCGAATGTCCAGGCGTTGAATAACCGCTTCGAGCGCTGCCATCTCATCGGTGTCAGCGGTGATGATCAGCGAATTTGTACCCTCATCGGCCTCGATGGTGGCCGTACTCTCCGCACTGCGATTATTGGAACCTTCGCCCGAGCCAAGCTTGCTGATATTTTGCATGACTCGCGTCAACACTTCGGCCGTTGTCGTGGCCTCGGCATACTCAAGGTAGATAACACGCACGTTCCCGGTTTGCTCAAGCGGTGTATCCACATAGCCGATTAGCTTGCCAATGCGCGCACGCTGCAATTCATCACCGGTAACCAGTACGCTATTGGTCCGCTGATCTGGCACTAGCAATACATCAACTTCACCACCGGTGTTCTTCGCCTCGGATGCGCTGAGTTTCTCCAACATCCTCACAACATCTTCAGCAACCGCGTAGCGCAGAGCGATCACATCTGTTTCCTGAACCGCTGACTGATCCATCCGCTCGATGATGTCCTTGATCCGAGCAATGTTTGAAGCGGAATCAGAAATTATGATCGCGTTGCTCGGTGCGTAGGCCGCCATATGGGCCTGCTGGGGCACCAGGGGACGCAATACGGGAATCAACTTGGCAGCGGAAATATTGTCGAGCCGCAGAACCTGCGTGACGTATTCATCGTTATCGCTGAGTGCTTGCGTACCATCGGCAACCGGTACAGAAGCAGAACGGGCATCTTTGTTCTGAATGATTCGAACGACACCGCCAGAACGAACAGCCGTATAACCGTGAACATCCAAAATCGCCAGGAATAGGTCGTATAGCTCACTAGAATTTACCGGCTTGGAGGAAACAACCTTTACTTTCCCCTTAACCGCTGGATCAACAACGATGGTCGTATTGGTCGCCTCAGCGACGAACTTTATGAGTTCCTGAATATCCGTCTCTTTCAGATTCACCGTAAAGTCTTGCGCAATTACAGCGACGGGCATTAGACAGGCGATTAATAGTAATAAGCCAGAGCGCGTGCGCCCCCGCGGCGCAGTCAGTGGGGCGACTCTTCGCGGCAACTCCGCTCCTCGTCCAGGCTCTGTCCGTTGCTTAAGTGTCTGCACAGCGAGCAGCAAAGGTCCTAGCGACGATCCGGCTTTAATTTTCGATGGGGCAACATTTGAAGTCATAGTCCGTTGGGTTAACCCCGGGTTGGCTCGGAAGTTTCGCGAAGCACCCAGCGAGCTTAGAGATAGCAAACCCAGAATTTGCTGAATCACTGAGAGCCTCCAAGGCTGACGTTAAGGGTGAGTTGCTGCCCACCACGCTCGACATCGAACACCGCCTCTGTGGCCGAACGCATTTCCTGATAAAGACGAACGGTATTGGATGGTTCAGAGAGAGGCATGCCATTCACTGCAGTCACTAGGTCACCGGGCTCAAAACCCAGGGCGGTAAACTCCGCGGCCGCATTACCCGGGCTCACTCGATACCCACGCAACGCACCACCGTCACGAACGGCGGTAACTCGTACGACCTCCGCTAACGATTGAGGATCGCTGTACAGTCGGTCTCGGTAGTTTGAGGCTACGCCGGCCGCCCGCGCCTGGGCGGCTTCGGTTTGTGTGATTGGCGCTCTTACGGGCTTTCGCTCGGGAGCGGGCATTGGCAACGAAGCCGTTTGAGCAACTAGATCGGAGTCTTCAAACAGATTCAATATTTCGTAGCGTCCCTTATTTGACAAAACCACCCTATCAGCCAGCACCTTCGCCAGTTCTACCTCGTCGTTGACCGGAAGCTCATCTCCGACCCGATACAGATCTTGACGTTTTTGGTATTCGATCACGGCCTGTCCTAGTCCGGCGTTACTCGATGACACGACACCGCGAAGTAGCAATGGTAAGCGTGTCTCTGGTGCGCCCTTCTCGATGCCGGCCAAAGCCTCCGCAGCCTCCTCTTCACTCATGGCTGGACTTCGACCGCCGGACGCATCGGCATCGACAAGTTGCGCATCATCAATAAGTTCGCCGGGCTCACCGAACAGATGCGCAGCGACCAGAGCGTCGATATCAACCGAATCTGCATCCTGCGGCCCCGATCTGGCTTGCGGCGGGTTGATCACTTGGGCGACTTCCAAAGGTTTTCCACTAGGATAAAAACTCCAGCTAGCCAACCAAAGAGAAGACAGAATCCAAAATCCAAGTGCCGCAAAAAGCAGGCGCCGCAGCTGCAAAAACACAAGCGGTTTTGACGCGTAGTCAAAGACGCGAAGAGCGGTTTGCCCAGCCCGAGAAATCTGGTCGGAAAGCCCCGTTTTTTCCATCACGGTTTTTCCATCACATTTTTTTCATCAAACGATTGAATCGCTCTTGCGAACTCAAGGTCGGCACCGACTCTGGCCGTAGAGCAGATAAGACTGTTGAAAGTCTCTCTA
>JBCCQO010000057.1:0-12174 GCA_039024595.1 Pseudomonadota bacterium
AAAGGATTTTTCTGTCCGTCTACTAGATAGGCCTCAATCGAGTTTTCTCTTCCTGCCAGTGCTACTTGTGGAACTGTGTAACCTCGTTCCATACCGGCTCGCATATTGGCCTGATGCTCAAGCAAGTAACGAGGGACATCGGCTACGCGGCCGAGGTAGCGCTCGTAGGCGCCAAGGTCAGTGAACCCCGTGTTTCTTGGATGGAGGCCGATCCAGAAGAAGGTGTCTGAATTCAGCGGCGCTTGATAGGTCTTGTAGCGAAGATCCGAAGCCCGAGAACTAGCGACCTGCTCGAAGACTGCTGCGTTAATCTGTTCTTCACGATCCAGGTCGCTGCTGGGAATCCGGGCCAGTTCAGCTAAAGCATTTTCCCAATAGCGGAGCCGTCGCAGTTGGGCGTCCTCATCCACCTGTGGCCAATGATCGTCCGGCTCCCAGGTCCCTGCCGCCGAGAGCCGCTTACCATCCTCACGCTGACCCCAGCTCCATGCTTTCTCATATAAGTCTTTAAGTCGCGCCTCGGCATTTTCTTCCTCGGATACTCGCTGGTCTCCAGGTGGGGTCGAGCAAGAAGAAACACCGAGTGACGCAAACACGCCCAAGAACAGAAAGATCAGTATGCGCACAGCAAAACCTCTGATTTTTGCGTGACCATACGTGAGCGGAAGAGGCTTCTCAATTGCAAATTACGCTTAGAGACAGCTCAAGTTTATGAGCAGAATTACCGAGCTTGCGAGCTCACTTACGTCGCCAATGAACCCCAGTGCTCGCCAACGGCTGCCCGATCTTGAATCGAGGTCACTGGTGTACACTCGTGTTTTCTTCGTCAGGAAGTTGCTATGCCCACTATCGGTACACCGTTCAGTCCCGCAGCCACACGGGCGCTGCTGCTTGGATCGGGAGAATTGGGGAAAGAGGTCGTCATCGAGTTAAAGCGGTTAGGCGTGGAGGTGATTGCCTGCGACCGCTATGAGAGCGCGCCGGCTATGCAGGTGGCTGATCGAAACTATGTGTTCCGAATGTTGGATGGGGCGCGGCTTAGAGAGGTTATTGAGAAAGAGCGCCCGCATTTTATCGTTCCAGAAATCGAGGCGATCAACACCGATGTACTCCTTGAGTTGGAAAAGGAAGGTTTCAATGTAGTCCCCTCGGCCAAGGCCGCAAGCTTGACCATGAATCGCGAAGGCATCCGCCGTCTTGTGGCAGAACAGCTTCAGCTTCGCACATCCCCTTTTAAGTTTGCTGACAATCCCCAGTCTTTCCGCGCAGCGGTCGATGAAATTGGTATTCCCTGTGTGGTCAAACCGATTATGAGCTCCTCCGGGAAAGGCCAGAGTACGATTCGATCCGAAGGTGATATTGAAACCGCCTGGGCAATTGCTCAGGAAGGAGGGCGTGCAGGTGCCGGCCGTGTGATCGTAGAGGGATGGGTTGATTTCGATTATGAGATAACGCTGTTAACGGTTCGTCATGTGGATGGGGTGAGTTTTTGTCCACCGATCGGTCACCGGCAAGAAGATGGCGACTATCGTGAGTCTTGGCAACCGCAGGCGATGGAAGATACCGTGCTCGCAGAGTGCGAGGCTATTGCCGCTAAAGTGACGGAAGCACTTGGGGGCCGCGGTTTGTTTGGTGTCGAATTTTTCGTGCGTGGTAAAGACGTGTTCTTCTCAGAAGTTTCACCAAGACCTCACGATACGGGAATGGTGACTTTACGATCTCAAGACCTTTCCGAGTTTGCGCTGCATGTTCGTGCCTTTATCGGTTTGCCGATTCCCGAAATCCATTTCCGCGGCGCGAGCGCCTCTGCGGTTATTCTCCCCGAGGGCCATTCGCGTAACACTTGCTTTGGCAATCTAGCCGCGTCGGTACGTGCGTCGGGTACTGACATTCGGCTGTTTGGGAAACCCGAGGTCGCTGGTCGAAGGAGGATGGGTGTGGCCCTAGCGACAGCCGCGACCGTCGACGAGGCTCGTACCTTGGCGAATGCGTCGGCAAGTTCAGTCAAGGTGGAGCTGCGCTGAATAGTCCAGTCCCGGAGTTCGCTATCGCAGCGATCACTGTCTCACCGATCAGTGTGGCAAGCGCTGGTGATCTTGTAACCGAGGGCGGATCTCTTTCAGCTAGGTCAGCCCTTGAAAATCTGAATTCCCACTCCATATAAGAAGGGCGGGTGCTCGATGAGGCCCGTAACCCAATATTGCTTCTTATGGAGAATATGAAATGCGTAGTACCTTCGATTTATCCCCTTTGTATCATTCAGCCATCGGCTTCGACCGCATGGCAACCTTACTTGATTCCGTCGCGAGAGACGCTAAGCCAAGCTATCCGCCTTACAACGTAGAGCAGGTAGAAGAGAATCATTACCGCATTACCATGGCCGTAGCGGGTTTTACGGAAGCGGAGCTGGAAATCACAAGCGAGCAAAACACGCTGGTGATCAGCGGCAAGCATCAAGCTAACGACCAGGACAAAAAATACTTGTACCAAGGAATAGCTGCGCGAAACTTTGAGCGCAAGTTTCAACTGGCCGAACATGTGAAAGTGGTCGCCGCGAAACTAGAAAATGGCTTACTGCACGTCGAGCTAGAGCGAGTGATTCCCGAGGCGATGAAGCCCCGTAAAATCTCGATCGAAAACGGCAATGGCTCCAGCCTATTGGAGCAGGCAGCCGCCTAATCTCAACGCGGGCTAATCGCCGCCTAGCTTAGCGAAGCCCGATTGTTTCGAAACCCGGCAGCACAAATTTGCTTGTAGATGTTGCTCTTCATTCAGCGCGAATTGACTCACACGACCGGTTTTAGTGCGAATAAGGTAGTGCGAATAAGTTGGTGCGAGTAGTTACTAGCGAGTAGCTTAGTACGAACATCTACCCGCAACGGGAAGCTGACGGGTTTCGTTTCCTGCGGCCTTGTCTTGGGGAACGTTACGAGCGCTGTACTAAATGGCCTATCTACACAGGGTTTAGATCGATAGCTTCTGGATCGACAGCTTCTAGATCAAGCTCCTGGCGGCGGCTAAGTAAGCAACCTATGCAAGTAAGGCTCGCCCCGGAATAGCGCTCAGCAGTTCCTGCGTGTAGCTTTCCTGTGGGTTGTCGAATAGTGCGCTGCCATCACCTTGTTCTATGATTTTGCCGTGATAGAGCACGATGATGCGGTCGGCTAGATGCCGCACCACAGCCAGATCGTGAGAAACGAACAGCATGGTGAGACCATATTCTTTGCCCAGTTGCTGCATCAAATCAAGAATTTGTGCCTGAATGGTAACGTCCAGAGCCGAAACCGGTTCATCGGCCACCACAAACTCCGGTCGGGTCGCTAGTGCCCGGCCAATCGCGATGCGCTGACGTTGCCCACCGGAAAACTCGTGTGGGTATTTGCGCACTGCGCTGCGTGCCAGTCCCACGTCATCCATGAGTTTTAACACTGAGTTTTCTACGGATTGCCTGCTGTCAATTCGATGCAGCAGCAGCGGCTCAGCCAGCGTATCGAAAACCGTCATCCTTGGATTGAGTGACGCAAAGGGATCTTGAAAGATCATCTGCATTCTTCGCCGCAGCGCTTTCAGTTCCGCACCGGTCGACGTTGTTATCTCTTCGTCGTCAAAGCGGACGCTCCCTTCCGTAATAGGCACTAGGCGAAGTAAGGAGCGACCAATGGTGGACTTACCAGATCCGGACTCACCTACCAAGCCTAGTACTTCTCCTCGTCTGATATCAAAGCTGACATCGTCTACTGCCTTTACCGCCTGCTCACCCTGACCAAACCAGGTTTTTAGGCCGCGGACTTGAATTAAAGATTCTGGAGTTTCTTCTACTGTTTCCTTGCTGCCTGAGGGAATCGCGGCCAACAACTTTTGTGTATAGGGGTGCTTCGCGTGATCGAAGATCGCGGCGCGACCTCCGCGCTCTACGATTTTGCCCGTCTGCATGACCGCAATCTCATCGGCGATATCGGCTACCACAGCCAGATCATGACTGATAAAGATCACTCCAATATTGCGCTTCTTTTGCAGCTGCGAGACCAGCTTCAGAATCTGCGCCTGAATGGTCACATCCAATGCCGTTGTCGGTTCGTCGGCGATAAGGAGTTTAGGCTCATTGATTAAAGCCATGGCAATCATCACGCGCTGCCGCATGCCACCGGAAAGCTGGTGTGGGTAGCTAGCAAGCATTCGTTTGGGGTCGCGTATTCCAACTTCTTCCAAAAGCGACTCGGCGCGCCCTAAGGCTTCTTTCTTTGTCGTGTTCTGGTGATATACCAGAGGTTCGATCATCTGCTCGTCAACCCGCAAATAAGGGTTTAAGCAGGTCATTGGATCCTGGAAAATCATAGCGATATCGCGGCCACGTATCTTTCGTAGCTCTGCCTCGCTCATGGTCAGTAAATCACGACCTTCGAAGAGCACTTCACCCCCATCGATCCGTCCAGGGGGCATTGGGACGAGACCCAGCATGCTGTAGCAAGACACGGACTTCCCTGAGCCAGACTCACCAATGATCGCGGTGATTTTCCCCGAAGCTACTGTAAAGCTAATGCCATCGACTGCCCGGTTGACCCCGTTGCGAGTGACAAAGCTGATCGCGAGGTCTTTTACCTCTAACAAAGCCATATCAGTCTTTCGAGCCTCGTACATCGAGCGCGTCTCGCAACCCGTCTCCTAGAAAGTTGAGGGAGAACAGCGTGAGTGTGAGCGCGAGTCCCGGGTAAATCAGCAGCCATGGATACTCTTCCATCGTCTCGGCTCCGTAGGAAATTAGAAGTCCCCAAGAGGTTTGTGGTGGCTGAATTCCAAGGCCCAGAAAGCTCAGAAACGCTTCAAGAAGCATGACACTGGGAATGGTTAAGGTCGTGTATACGATGATCGGACCCAAGGCATTGGGGATCAGATGTCGTCGGATAATGGTCCGCGCGGGCAAACCGAGTGAAACAGCAGCCTCCACAAACTCTTGCTGGCGCAATGATTGAACCTGGCCGCGCATGATTCGCGCCATGGTCAACCACTCTACGGCGCCGATGGCCAAAAATAGAAGAATGATATTGCGCCCAAAGACCACCATGAGAAGAACAATAAAGATCATAAACGGGAGTGCGTAAAGTATGTCTACCAATCTCATCATGACGGCATCCGTGCGCCCTCCAACATAACCCGCAACCGCACCCCAGGTAACGCCGATGGTCAGTGCTACCGAGGTTGCAATTAAACCGACTGCTAGCGACACCCGTCCGCCGTACATAATCTGCGTCAGCATGTCGCGACCAAAAATGTCTGTGCCAAGGAAGTGCTCGGCGGAGGGTGGGGTGGCGCCCAGATCCAAATTTTGTGCGTCGTAGGCATACGGCGCAATCCAAGGAGTCAGTAGAGCGATGACGCCCATCGTGGCCAGCACGATAAGGCCGAACACGGCGAGCTTGTTCTTACGTAATCGAACCCAGGCATCCTGCCAAAGGGACGTTCCTTTCTCCGCGTCTTGGATTGCGGTTAGGCCTGAATCGCTCATGAGCAAGTCCTCAGGGCATGCCGCCGGTATGAAATTGGTGACGCAAACGCGGATTCAGACTCGCCGCTAGAATGTCGGAAAGTAAGTTGAACAATACGATCAAGGTCGAGAGAAACACGGTCGTTCCAAGAATCATTGTGTAGTCGCGGTTGAAAGCCGCTTGAACGTAAAAGCGTCCTAGGCCTGGAATTTGGAAGATTGTCTCTACGACGAAGGAGCCCGCAAGAAGTCCAGCGAAGGCTGGTCCTAAAAAGGCGATGACCGGTAACAGGCCACCGCGCAGCGCATGCTTTAGAACGACCCGGTGCTCCGGAAGTCCTTTAGCTCTCGCGGTTCGAATGTAGTCTTGCGATAGCACCTCCAGCATTCCCGCCCGCGACAATCTGGCTATGTAGGCCGCATACGCCGCCCCCAAAGTGATACTTGGAAGAATCTTGTCACCTGGAATATCGCCCCAGCCAGTCACCGGCAACCACTCAAGCTCGATTCCAAAAATCAAAACCAGCAGCGGTCCGAGCAAAAACGTCGGCATACAGATTCCGATCATGGCTAGCGACATCGGTATGTAGTCCTGTGCGCTATTCGGTTTTAGCGATGCGAAGATGCCAGCCAGGCCTCCGATAAGCGTAGCAATCAGCAGCGCGTACAAACCGAGTTCGGCGGTGACCAGGAGTCCTGCTTCTATCAATTCGTTCACACTACGTCCGGGATACTTAAATGAGGGTCCGAAATCGCCCTCCGCTAAATCACCGAGATACGCCGTGTATTGTTGAAACAGCGGTAAATCCAGCTTGTACTGCGCCTCTAAGGCTGCCTTTACTTCGGGCAAAACCGCTTTTTCGCTGTCAAAGGGGCCACCCGGTGCGACTCGCACCAGAAAGAAGGTAACCGTAATCACCGCGAGGATTACCGGGATCGCCTGGAGTAGACGCAGGGCAATGAATCGACTCATGACGCGTTCTTATCCTCTTTAGAGGCTTTGAGATTCACAGGGTTGCGAGCTGCTGGTGCGATCCGCGTCAAGCCATACATAACGCAAGTTCAGCGAATCCATCAGATTACTGGGAATGCCACACACACTCGGATGGATCAGATGGCGGCTAGTGTAGGTATAAATTGGAATTATCGGCGTCTGCTCCATCAGCATGGTCTCAGCCTCGAAAAACCTTGCGTAGCGTTCCTCTCTTGTCTTTGCCTGCGGCGCTAAATTTAAGATCAGCTCGTCGTAGTAGGCCTCTGCAAATCCCGTATTGTTGTTACCGCCGTTTTCGAGGAATAAGTCTAGGAAATTGTTCGCATCGACGTAGTCGCCAATCCAGCCACGACGCGCCACGTCGAAATTCATCGTAGTCACCGAATCCAAGTAAACCTTCCACTCCTGATTGGCGATCGTAATGTCGATATTTAATGCGTCTTTCCACATTTGCTGTACGGCCACGGCTATTTTCCGGTGGCTCTCAAGCGTGTTGTAGGTGATTTCAAGTCCGGGCCAGTCTTCCCCATTCGGAAAACCGGCTTCGGCGAGCAAGTCACGCGCCCCTTGTGGGTCGTAATCGAAAAGCTTGGGCGGGTAGTACCCTAAGGTATTGGGTGGCGTGATGCTATACGCGGGTATTACGGACCCTTCCATCACGGTCCTTGCGAGCGTATCTCGGTCTAGTGCCATTGCCAGAGCGCGGCGAACGCGCGGATCCGTCAGTGGTTCTCGGGTGGTATTAAGCAGGTAGTAGTAGGTCCCAATCCAAGGTGCTTGAACGTACGGGGTGTCTTCCATCGCTTGATAGATGGGAATCTTAGCCAGCGGAATTTCGTAGGTATAGTGAATCTGGCCCGCTCGGAAGCCTCGCTCTTCCGAGACGAGGTTGTCTGTCGGATAGAAGACGACCTTATTGAGACTGACCTTGTCTTTGTTCCAGTAGCTATCGCTCTTCTTCATTGTAATGCGACGGTTAAGCAACCATTCCTCGAGTTCGAAAGGCCCGTTGCTGACTATGTTCCCCACCCTAGTCCACTTCGTGAACCGGTCCGTCGCTTTGCCAAATTTCTCAATGGTGGGGCGGTGCACTGCGAAGGTCGAGTAGTGGTCCATGAGCTGAAGAAAGTAGGGGGTTGGCTCTCTTAAGGTGACGACCAGACGGGACGGGTCCGGAGCCTTCACGCCGACTTCCGAGAAGTCCTCTAGCTCACGCTTTGCAAAGGCTTCTGCGTTGACTACGGGGAAAAGCATATAGGAATACTCATTACCCATATCTGGGTGCAGCGCTCGCTTCCAACTCCAGACGTAATCGTCTGCGGTGACGGGATCACCGTTGGACCACCGTGCCTCGGGATTTATAAAAAAGGTAATGACACGCCGATCCTCGCTAAACTCCCAGCGCTCTGCGACCCCGGGTTCTGACTCCAAGGTATAAGGATTCTTCACCGCCAGTCCTTCAAATAAAGCACGAAGGAGGTGATTCTCTGGTACACCGGTGACTACGTGTGGGTCTAAACCTTGCGGTTCTGCTCCATTACCATAGTGCAGAACCCCCTCACGGTTGCCCCGCTCAACATTTGACTCACCGCCCATGCAGGCTGCGAGCACTAACGTTAACAAGCAGCCAATGCACGTTGCCTTTGTGAAGCGGGCAAACCCTCTTCTTCTCTTTCTCTCTTGAGTTGATTCGAGTCGAAACCAAAGCCCGGCTCTACGGCGAAACTCAGTGAGACTTAGGCGGCGCACAACGAACGCTCCGGAATGTCTTAGCATCGAGAAAAACACGGCTCTGCAAACTCGTCCTTAGTGGGTAATTCTTTTTGTTGAAAGCGGGTAATTCTTTTTGTTGAAAGTGGGTAATTCTGTTTCTTGAAGTTTTTGTAACTCAGGTACTGCTAGGGACGTGGATGGTTTCGGCCATAAGACTTTTAGCGAGCAAGTCGCAAGATTCGCATCGCCACCCAGTTAGGGTTGAACGGAAGCGGTCTCTCGCTGAGGCTGTCGCCCGTTCACCATCATAAACTCAAGGCGCCCGTCGCCGTGGAGGACACCGTGGTCAATATGCAAGTCGGCTCCCAGCGCTTCGCTGATCACTTTGCGGTTGTGTGCATACAAATCAAACTCGCGTTCGTCCCTAACGGCAACGGTATCGCTATCTTTCAGACCTAGAGAGCGAAGCTTTTGTTCCGCACCACGTTTGTGGTGCAGGAATCCATGACCACGGAAGCTCGGCGCCAAGACTCGTTTTACGACATTGGAAAATGCCGTGAGAGTATGTGGATGAAGATGATTGAGCGTGTCCCAAAGAAACAGTAGGTCAAAGCGGAATCCTTTCATTTCGGCAAGGATACCGTCGAGTTCCTGTTCCATTTGTTTGCAGCTTGGTGGCTCCTCTCGCGAACCGATGTCCGCAGACCAGTTCAACAACGCCTCCGATGCGTCCAAGACGCACAGTCTGCAGCTGTATTGATTGAACAGTTCGAGACTTGGACCATACGCGCGGCCAAAGTCGAGGACGTTGACCGTGGTTAATTTTTCCAGTTTTTTCTCATCCAAGATTTTTGGGAGCAGGCGGCTAGTTAACTCACAAGGAGCCGAGGGTGATTGCGCGCGTAGCCCTGAAAGGCCTGCCATAACAGTGGATGGGTCTTTATGTATCCGGTTTTTTGTTATCCGGCTTTGTCGATGCTCGTCACTTCTGGCGCCGATGTGGGTGCCGGCTTGACTGCTGCGGGTTTACTACCGCCCATATCAATGCTGCCCTTGAAGCGACCACCATCTTCTAACATCACTCGCGGCGCACTGACATTCCCCTGCACATTGCCGGACGCACAAATCACTACGCGTTCTCCGCCTTCGATGTCGCCCTTGACTTCACCTTCGATTCGGATGGTTTTCGCATTGATATTTGCTTCAACACGACCGGAAGATCCAACGATCAGCTCATTGTCAGCAAGCGTTATCGTTCCTGTCACTTCCCCTTCGATGAGCAGGTCTTCGCTACTTACAATGTCACCGCTGACCTTTACTTTGGCACCAATCATAGCTCGATTTCCTATATTGCTCTTTGTCGGAGACGCATCGCCCCTGCTTACTGGGGACGCTGCTGTTTCTGCCGTACGAACGGATTCTCGTTCGACTGGCTTGTTGCTTTTTCTTTCAAACATATCCCTTCCTCACTAACACTCTGCTAGTGTCCGGACGCTTTCCTCATGCTAGTGCATGCGTATGGCTGGCGCAAATTCTTAAAGTAATATCGTGACTTAGCGCCGTAAGTTACACAAGAGCGCTAACACCCTGAAATGGGTAGGGGGCTGCTTCGTCCTTCGAAGTTTAAGAGCGAGCCTGACCGGCGAGAACAAAGCCGCTTCTTTTTATCAAATCTAGCGTTTCCACAATAAATGGCCGTCACGTCGCCAGAAGAGTCGTCAATTGTGCAAAAGCACAGCATTTACTGTGGGTATAGACGGAAGCCCCCTTCCTCCTGCGTACAAGTCCTCGCACTATGAGTTCACCTTCACAGGAGATTGCTTATGAAGATGACATCACTTACTACCGCAGCATTTACACTTCTTTTGATTTCGAGCGCGACCGTTGCCCAGCCCGGTGGCGGTATTGCTCGCTTTGACCAAGACGGCGACGGATTGGTGAGCCGAGACGAATTTGGCGCGCCGGTTGAGCGTCGAGGTCCGCGCATGTTTGAGCGGGCGGATTTAGACGGCGATGGATCGGTGACTTTCGAAGAGCTGCAGACGTCTCTTTCGGAACGTGCTGACGAGAAAGCGAGCTTCGCCTCAGAACGCTTTGGAGAGATGGATCAAAATGGCGACCAGGTGCTGACGCTTGATGAAGTGCTCAATCACGGTTTTAATCGCGCCGACAGCAACGGAGATGGGTATATTTCCGAAGATGAGGCTAGAGCTAACTTCGAACGGATGCGGGAACATCGCAGGGAACGTCGTTTCGAGGGATAAGTGCTTAATGGTTTCGCGCGCTACTAATGCAGCGTGAAACAGAAGCTGAGCTAATGCGCCGCGTCGCCAAAGGTGATCGCGGCGCTTTTCGTTCTCTTTTGGAGGTGCATCAAAGACCGCTTGCGGCCTACACTCGGCGTATGCTTGGTGACCCTCATCTCGCTGATGACATCGTGCAGGAGACGTTCTTACGCATGTGGACTCAGGCAGAGCGCTACGACAATCAGGCGGCTCGCTTAACTACCTGGTTGCACAATATTGCTCACAACTTGTGTATCGACAGTTTTCGCAAGAATTCACGTATTACATTTACGGACGACGAAAACAGCTTCGATGAGGCGGACATCAGCGCTGAGCATACGCATCAGCAGTATCAGAGAGGCCAGCAAGTACAGGAGGCGCTCAAGCGCTTACCGGAACGGCAACGCAGCGCGCTCCTGCTGTGTCACTACCAGGGGCTGTCTAACAAAGAAGCGGCTGTGATTCTGGATGTTTCGGTAGATGCTTTGGAGTCCCTATTGGCCCGGGGGCGACGAACGCTCAAAAAGGAAGTACTCACAGATGATTGATGAGCAAAGATACCGGGAGATACTCGATAGTTATGGCAGCGAG
The DNA here is from genome assembly GCA_039024595.1 of Pseudomonadota bacterium. Classification (GTDB taxonomy): domain Bacteria; phylum Pseudomonadota; class Gammaproteobacteria; order Pseudomonadales; family Halieaceae; genus Congregibacter. The sequence goes on from JBCCQO010000057.1 coordinate 11,066, forward strand.
CCAATGCGCTGGCCGGCAGAGTTGCGCGCCGCGTTACGCGACTTCGAAGATAATAATCCAAGTACAAAAGCATGGCGGATCGAGGCACAGGCCTTGGACTACATGCTCGACAGTTACCGTCCGACGGTGGATGATCGCACTGAGAAGATCCTTGCGTCCTTGCCCACCGGCATCGCCGATCGTTTTATTGCCTGGCTTGCTCCCGATTCATTCACATCACTCTGGAAACCGTTAACCGCTGGTGCGATACCTTTGGCTTTAGGCTTATCGCTTGGGCTTGCCTTTACGGAGCCGGAATCTACCCAGAGCAATGTCGCCTATTGGGAGGCAGAGGAGCGGGCCATGCTCGCGCCATTAAGTCTCGATATTGGTAGCGACTGGGGTGACTACCTAGGCGGCAGCGGGGATTGAAATGAGTAAGAGCACCGCCCTAGTGATCGCGCTAGTCGCTTCGGTAGCGATAAACCTGTTAATTCTTGGAGTTGTGATCGGCCGCAATACGGCAAGCAACCCGAAGGCAGAGCGTGCACCGATGGAGTGGGCCACTCGCAAGCTCAATGCACAAACCCAGAAAGTCGTGCGCGAGGAACTCAGACAACGAATCCCACAAATAAGGCCCATTCGTCGCGATATGGCTGCCGCTACAAGGGCGGTGCGTAAAGCGATAAGTGCTGAGGACTTCGACCCGGATGCTTTGGATAGGGCTTTGGCGCGCTTGCGCGACGCTTCGGCAAGGTACCAAGTGCTGATTCACTCTAGTTTGGTGGATCTTTCGGCCGACCTCACCAGGGAAGAACGAATTTCGCTGGCGCGGGAAGCGATCCAGAGAGCTCAAGCTGTGCAAATCCCGGCTCAGCAGCGCTGAGAGCAGCGCAAGCACCGGTACGGCGTTCCTCGCAGGATTTCTTAAAACCTTTCCTTTGGCCTGGTCTCAAAGCCAGTGGTTTTGTTAATTCGCCGACGTTTCGGATCCGATTCTGCTTTGACTCTAGCTTGAGTCTCTTTCGTCATCGAACTCGTCACCGGACAAGGGTGAAGCAAACTACTGCACGACTCATCGGAAGCCGAAGGCAATCGCTATCCGCACTCTCTGGAATCGAATTTCCGTT
>JBCCQO010000058.1:0-12147 GCA_039024595.1 Pseudomonadota bacterium
CGAGCGGCTAAAACAGGTTGCTGAGGTGCGACCTCCAAAGGTTGAATCGCAGCACGATTCGGCGGATGGGACCCGCAAGTGGTTGGTCCAAATCGAAGGGGGTGGCCTGGTCGAGACGGTGCTGATACCGGATGGCAATCGTGCGACCTTGTGTGTGTCTTCGCAGGTAGGCTGCAGCCTCGACTGCAGCTTTTGCTCGACGGGAAAACAGGGCTTTCAGCGCGATTTGAGCGCCGCTGAGATCATTGGACAGGTTTGGCTTGCGATTGATTCCTATCAGGCCTTCCAGGCGGGAAAGGGACGCGTGGTCACGAATGTGGTGATGATGGGCATGGGCGAACCGCTGCTCAACTTCGACAACGTAGTGGCCTCCATGGACTTGATGATGGACGACCTGGCCTATGGAATCTCGAAACGGCGGGTCACGCTCAGTACCTCCGGCGTGGTGCCAGCCTTGGATAAGCTGGCCGAGCTATCGGAAGCCAGTTTGGCAATCTCCCTACACGCACCCAACGACGAACTGCGCAACCAGCTAGTGCCCATAAACCGCAAGTTTCCGATTGAGCGACTCCTCACCAGTGCTCGGCGCTATATCGAAGCGCAGAAAGACAGCAAGCGAGTAGTGACAGTTGAATATACGCTCATCGCCGGTGTGAATGATCGGGTTGAGCAAGCGAAAGAGCTTGCGCAGCTGCTCAGTGACTTTCCCTGCAAGATAAACCTGATTCCCTTTAACCCATTTTCAAATTCTGGTTACGAGCGACCCAGTAATAACGCGGTATCCCGGTTTTGGCAGGCGCTGGTAGACGAGGGACACGTGGTTACCGTTCGTACGACCCGTGGTGATGATATTTCCGCCGCTTGCGGTCAGCTCGTCGGTGAAGTGGCGGACCGAACAAAGCGGGCACAACGCTATCAGGAGCGCTATCGAAAAGATGCTGCGCACGAGGGAACGCAGCACGAAAACGCTGTCGGCCAAGACGGGTCGGTAAGCGGCGGACAACGCAAGCCCAGAGCCGTAGATAGCTCGCGGCGCAAACGTGCTAAGGCACACCGTTCTTCATCTTCGCAGCGTGCGATCGTATGAGCCGCCGCCGCGTTCAACGGAAGCGAATGACCTCCACTGAAGTCAAGGCGAGTTGCTTAGGCGGCCGCATTGTGCTGGCAGCGTTAGCTCTGTTGTTAGCAGGCTGCGTTACCCAAACTGAAAGCGTATTCACCTCCGAGGCATCGATGCAAGATGCAATGGAGCAGCGAGTTGCGCTGGCTCGTCAGTACATCGGCCAGGGAAACTGGGAAGACGCCAAGCGCAATCTTAAGGCCGCGGTTGAGATCAGTGATCGGAATCCGGAAATCTACGAAGCCTACGCATTGGTCTACCAGAGCACCGGTGAGGTTGAGCTTGCTGAAGACAGTTTTAAGCGAGCCATCAGTCTCGATAAGAAATTCTCGCGCGCACGTAACAACTATGCGGCGTTCCTGTTCTCGCAGGAACGCTATGAAGAAGCGGAAGCGCAGCTGAATGAAGTGGTCAAAGATACCCTGTACAACGCGCGGCCGACGGCGTTTGCAAATCTTGGTCTGGCCAGGCTTCAGCTAAACGACAGCGCAGGCGCCGAGGAAGCATTTTCACGGTCGTTGTCTATGCAGCCCGAAAGCATCCTTGCGCTATTGGAGCTGGCGATTCTGCGTTTGGATGCAGGCGATGCGGTATCGGCGCAGGGGTACTACCGCGACTACCGGAAACTCCTGCGAGTGCAGAGTCCCCGCGGGCTTTGGTTTGGCATACGCCTGGCTCGAGCGACGGGTAATCAAGATGCAGAGAGCAGTTATGCCTTGGCGCTGCGCAACTTGTATCCAAATTCGCCCGAGTACGCGGAGTATCAGCGATCCGTCGGAGCGCGTCCGCGTTCTGGCGGCTGAACTCCTGGTCGCCCCAAAGATCGAACCTTTGCTGCCTGAAGCGAATAGAGCGTTATGAATACGATTCAATCGGTGCGCGGAATGAACGATGTTCTGCCACCGGACTCCCACCACTGGAACTACCTCGAGAGTGCAGTCACCGCTCTGCTCGAGGACTACGGCTATCGGGAACTGCGCTTGCCACTGGTGGAGCCGACCGGGCTTTTTGCGCGTTCGATCGGTGAGGTGACCGATATTGTTGAAAAGGAGATGTACACCTTTTCCGATCGCAACGGAGACAGCCTTAGTCTGCGACCGGAAGGAACAGCTGGGGCCGTGCGTGCCGCGATTCAGCACAAGCTGACGAGTCTTCCGGGGCGCTACTACTATCGGGGGCCCATGTTTCGCTACGAGCGACCGCAGAAGGGTCGGCAACGGCAGTTCCATCAAATCGGGGCGGAAGTCTTCGGCCATGCTACGCCCGATGCGGACGCGGAGCTCATCGTGTTACTGGCTCGCCTGTGGTCTCAACTGGGTGTGCGTGAGCGAGTGAGTCTAGAAATCAACAGCCTCGGGAGTTCCGAGGCGAGAGCCGCCTATCGGGAAGCCTTGGTGAGCTACCTGGGCGAGCGGCGTGAACAGCTAGACGAAGACAGTCAGCGCCGCTTGGAGAGTAATCCACTGCGGATTCTCGACAGCAAAAACCCAGACACGCAGGCGCTGCTGGCGGATGCGCCGAGTCTCGATGCGTATTTGGACGATGAATCTCGTCAGGATTTCGCCTCGGTGAAAGCGATATTGGATGCGACGGGTATACGCTACACGGTGAATCCGCGCCTGGTGCGGGGCCTCGACTACTACAACAAGACCGTCTTCGAATGGGTCACCGATGCACTGGGTGCTCAGGGGACCGTTTGTGCGGGAGGGCGCTACGACGGCTTGGTCGAGCAGCTCGGAGGCCGTGCGACACCCGGCGTTGGCTGGGCAATGGGTGTGGAAAGGCTGCTCTTGCTTCTAGAGGCATGTGAGCAACTTCCGGAACTCGCCAGTCCAGATGTTTTCGCCATCGCCGTTGGCGATGCAGCTATGCTGTGCGCCTTCGCCGGGGTTGAAAGCCTGCGCGAGCAGCACCCGGAGCTCGCTATCAGCCAGCAGCTCGGGGGTGGCAGCATCAAGAGCCAGTTGAAAAAAGCCGACAAGAGCGGCGCTCGCGTGGCGCTCATTTGGGGCGAAGACGAAGCAGCTCGCAACATGGTCACCGTTAAGCCCCTTCGTGGCGATGGGGAACAGCTGCGCGTGCCCATGGCTCACCTCGCGCCCTTGGTGAGCGACCTGTTAGCACCAGAAGACGATTTTTAAAGCGTGGGCCCTAGCGGCTCCTCGCATTCCTAATTCTACGATTGATAGACAGTAAACAACGCTAGGAACACGGCTTTGGAAAGTTACAGAACGGAAGAAGAACAGGTAGAAGCGCTAAAGAAGTGGTGGGACGAAAATGGCCGTACCACCTTGATCGGTGTCGCCCTCGCGCTTGGCCTTGGTTTTGGTTGGCAAGCTTGGCAGCAGAATCAGCAGCAGGCGCAGGACAACGCGTCGGCGCTATACCAGCAAATGTTGCAGGCGCTCTCGACCGCAGAGGAAACCAGTCCAGACGCGGGTAAAGAACTCGCAACGCAAATTAAGGACGAGTATCGCGGCTCCACTTATGCTCAATTCGCCGCCTTACACCTGGCACGTCTCGCGGTTTACGACGATGACTTAGCCGGTGCCGAACGCGAGCTGCGCTGGGTCTTAACTATGGCCGAAGTCGGTGGTGAGATCCATCAAACGGCCCAGCTTCGCTTGGCCCGAGTGGCTGCCGCACAGGGAGATACCGGGGGGGCTTTGACCATGTTACAGGCTGCGGAGTCGGAGTTTGTTACCTCTTACGCGCAAGCGCGGGGCGATATCTTGCTGGCGGACGGTCGGGAACAGGAAGCCTTGCTCGCCTATCAAAGCGCGCTCGCATCCCTTGATCCCACAAGCCCTGCACCGACGACGCTGACAGAAAAGGTGGAGTACTTGACGGCGCGTCTTCCAAGCGAGGCCGCTTCGCTCACCGCCGAGCCAGCGCCTGCAGCAGCTGACAGTGCTCGTGGAGAGCCAGTGATGGATGCCGCGGTGGAAGAAGGCACCGCCACCGAGGCGATGAGCGATGAAGTGGCTGAGGGCAGCGGAGACGCCGAGCAATGAGTTTTCTCGCGCGAACCTTCTGGTTGCTACTAAGCGCTTCCCTATTGGCAGGCTGTAGCACGATTAGTGGCTGGTTTCCCTCCGATGACGACGATGATCCACAGGCGCCGGCGGACCTAATCGCGATCGACGAGCAGCTGAACGTTCGTAAATTGTGGTCCGTCGGTGTCGGTAACGGCCAGGGCAAGGGGCTATATAAGCTGCAGCCGGTAATCGACGATGATGTCATTTACGCCGCTTCTGCCGATGGCGAGGTACGAGCCGTCACAACCGCTGATGGGAAAACGCTTTGGCGCGAGAAGCTGAAACGAGGCCTCGCCGGAGGCGTTGGTGTTTACAACGACGCCCTATTCGTTGGAAGCGCCGACGGAGAGGTTCTGCGTTTGTCTGCGCAGACCGGTGAGCTGCTCTGGGAAAGTCGCGTGAGCGGCGAAATCCTCGCGCCACCGCAAAGCAACGGACGTGTGGTCGTGGCCCAGACCTACGACGGCAAGCTCTACGGCTTGGACTTTGAAAGCGGTGAGCGGCTGTGGCGTTACGACAGCAACGTGCCGGTGCTAACCATCCGCGGAACGAGCACTCCTATCGTTGATGGCAATACCATCTACGCGGGCTTTGCGAGCGGTCGCGTGCTCGCCTTCGATGCGAGCGACGGCTCGGTGCGCTGGGAGTCGCGCATTGCCATACCGCAGGGCCGCTCCGAGATAGAACGCATCGTCGATGTCGACGGAAGAATGGCCCTGGCCGGCACCGAGCTCTATGTGGCCAGCTATCAAGGACGCATTGTCGCTCTCGATACGCGCACTGGCCGTAAAATCTGGCAGCGGAACACCTCGTCGTTTTTCGGTGTCTCTCAAGGATTTGGTAACGTTTATCTCGCTGAAGAAAACGGCACCATCACTGCTTTCCTACGCAATGGTCAAGGGATTCGTTGGGAGCAGGATGCGCTCGCCTGGCGAGGACTCGCTCAGCCGGTGCCTGTCAGCAGCTATCTCGCAATCGTAGACTTCCAGGGTTACATGCATTTTCTGTCGCAGGTCGATGGCGAGTTTGTCGCTCGTGTTCGTCCCGATGGGGACGGTGTGCGGGCCGATCCGATCGCCGAAGGAAACACGCTGTATGTGTACTCCAACAGCGGTAAGCTGATCGCCTACGACGTTCGTCCTAAGGGGTGAGGTTATGTTGCCGGCCATCGCATTGGTTGGACGGCCAAACGTAGGCAAGTCCACGCTCTTCAACCAGCTCACCCGGTCGCGGGACGCATTGGTTGCGGACTATGCCGGCCTCACGCGTGATCGACGCTACGGCGAAGGCCATGCGGGTGAGCACAGCTTTATCGCTATCGACACTGGCGGTGTAACCGGCGATGAAGCCGGTATCGACGCCGCCATGGCGTCGCAATCCCTCTTGGCCATCGAAGAGGCCGATATCGTTCTACTCCTAGTCGACGCACAAGAGGGGCTGAATCCGGTAGACCGGCAGTTGGTGAATCACCTGCGTGAACAGGGGCGAGATTTTCATCTCGTCGTGAACAAAATCGACGGGCAAGATCCAGAAATCGCGCTCAGCGACTTTCATGCCCTCGGCATTGCCGCAATACATGGGATCGCGGCGGCCCAGGGTCGTGGTGTGCGGCAGATGATCGAGAACGTTCTCGAGCCCTTTCCACCACCGGTCGCACAGGAGGATCCGCTCGGAGAAGACCGCGTTCGCATTGCGGTAGTGGGTCGCCCTAACGTGGGGAAATCAACACTGGTTAATCGCATTTTGGGCGAGGAGCGAGTGGTGGTCTACGACCAGCCCGGTACTACCCGTGACAGCGTGTACATCGACTTTGAGCGCCGGGGCCAGGACTACACGCTGATCGATACGGCCGGCGTGCGACGTCGCAAGAACGTGCGCGAGGCGGTGGAAAAATTCTCGATCGTTAAAACGCTCAAGGCCATCGATGACAGCAATGTGGTCGTTTTACTGATGGACGGCAGTGAGGGCCTCGTCGATCAAGATCTGCATTTGCTGGGGCATTGCATCGAGGCGGGGCGAGCGCTGGTGCTCGCGATCAATAAATGGGATGGACTCGAAGAAGATCAGCGGCGCTACGTTAAAACCGAGTTAGAGCGAAGGCTTCGCTTTGTTGACTTTGCGGCTACGCATTTTATTTCCGCCTTGCACGGTTCCGGCGTTGGCAAACTCTTTGTATCGATAGACGAAGGGTTCAAAGCCGCTACGCAAGCCATGGGGACGAGCAAGCTGACCCGCATTCTTCAGGATGCGGTCGCGGATCACCCTCCGCCCTTGGTGAACGGACGCCGCATCAAGCTTCGCTATGCTCACGCCGGCGGCCGCAATCCGCCGCGGGTGGTCATCCACGGCAACCAAACCGATCAGGTGCCCGACAGCTATCAGCGCTATCTTGAGAAGCAATTCAGTCGTGCCCTGGAGCTGAAGGGAACACCACTGCGAGTCGAGTTCCGCAGCTCTGCCAACCCCTACAAGGATCGTCGCAACAAACTCTCCCAGCGACAGATCAATCGTAAACGAAGGCTGATGTCACATGTAAAGCAGGCCAAGAAACGCAAGCAATACGCAAAGCGTCGAGGTCGGCTCTAGCACATCGGTTGAACTGCTCGACCGATGCTCCCCAACCGCTCTAGCACCCCAGAGCGCCGCCTGGACGGGCATGTTTCTGCGTATTGACCTCAGGGGCAGTCCTAACGATCACGCTGGATCGTCTCTTCCTTCCAGTCTGTTCTGCGCCGTCTCCCGCTGGTGTGGAGCAGTCCGCGTAGAGGCAACCCGATGATGACCGTCTGATTAGCTGGTCGAACCCCTTTTACATCGCCTTTAAATCAACGTCATTTCGACCCAGCGACGAGTTGCAGGGATTCTGCGATGGAATCTCCCACGGTTTGTCGAACCATTCTATAAATTAAATTAGATATGCCATATAAATATTTGAAAAATATATAAATAAATCGAATTTATCACCCAAGTTCGAAGACTTGTCGCCGCCAGTTTGGGTGTTATAGTTGACCATAACACCAATTAAATCAGGGTCTCAAAACATGATCACATTACGTAAACGGTTAGCGGCGCCGCGTTCCCACAGAATGCTCGTACCTGCCTTCATCTTTCTCGCCTGTGCAAGCTTCAGCGCGGTCGGTGGCAGTGCTGCGGCACTTTGGCTGATGCCTGCCGGTTTTGTGCTGGACGCGACGCGAGGAAACGAGCGCACATCATGAGCCTTTCAATTACCAGCAGCCGCCTGAGTACCGTTATCGCGCTTGCGAGCGCGATAACGGGCAACCTACTCGGATCTGCTCAGGCGGGTGAGACCCGCCGGGTGGACGGCTTATCCTTCGTCGACGTACTCGTAGTCGGTGACGTCGACGTCGAAATCTCCCAGGGCGACACGCCCCAGCTTTATCTGCGCGGTAGTGAAGACGACCTGGACATCGAGCCCTTCTACTTAAAGGGCGAACGCTTAATTCTTGGGAAAAACTCCCGCTCCAAAAAGGCCGACTCGGTCCGCTATAAGATTGAGATGCCGTCCTTTCGCGAAGTTGAGCTGATGGGCAGCGGGGCTGCCTATATCAAGGAGTTCGATCTACCCGCGGACATCGTCGAAGACACACCGACCATCACCGTCGATGGCTCAGGAGACATAAAACTCTACGGGATCCGCGCCCCTTCTTTGTCTTTGCGGGTGAAGGGTTCCGGTGATCTGGCCGCGGTTTCCGTCGATGTCGAAGAACTTGAGGCGATTGTTGCAGGCAGCGGCGACCTCTACATCAAAGTGCTGCAGGCGCTGGAAAGCTCCGTAGTGGTTACCGGGAGCGGTGACTTTGGCGTGTCTCAACCGAGCTATTCGGAGGTCGTGAACCTTCGCCTGGTCGGTTCCGGCGAAGCCGAAATGGATGAAGTCAGCTGTAAGACTGCGGAGATCAAAGTTGTCGGCAACGGCAGCGTTGATCTTGGGGAGATTGCCGAAGCACTCAGCGTGTCCATTTTAGGCAGTGGAGACGTCCGCTACAGCGGCAAACCCACGGTCGAAAAAAGCGTCATTGGCAGCGGCGATATTCGAGGTCGGGACTAAACCTCTAGTGTCTGCGATGGAATGGCGAGAAGGACAGCCGATTTACCGGCAGCTTCGAGACCTCGTGATTGAGCGAGTGCTCGATGGCAGCTTCCCGGAAGGCGAAGCGATTCCATCCGTACGCCAGGTTGCTACCGACTATCGCATTAACCACCTCACGGTCGGAAAGGCTTATCAAGAACTCGTGGATATGGGCCTGCTCGAGAAGCGTCGCGGCCTGGGCATGTTCGTTGCCGCAGGGGCACGACGATCGCTCACCACCGATGAACAGCAACGATTTATTGACGAAGAGCTCCCGGCCTTTGCGGAACGGGTGCGTGTACTAGGAATGCAAATGAGTGACGTAACCCGTCGCTTGTTAGAAGGGCAGGGGGATAGGGATGCAGAGCATCATTGAGGCGCGCGAACTGCTGCGCAGCTATGGTGATCTCAACGCGGTAGACCGGGTAAACCTGGATATTGCAGCGGGGAGTGTAGTCGGACTGATCGGTCCGAACGGGGCGGGCAAGACCACGCTTTTACGCTCGATTTTAGGGCTGACGAAGTGCGATGGAGAACTTTCCGTACTCGGTTATGAGCCTTGCCGCGATCGAGATCAAATGATGGAAGAGGTGTGTTTCATCGCCGATACGGCGGTACTGCCCCGCTGGCTACGGGTCAGAGAGCTCCTCGATTATGTTGAAGGTACGCATGGGCATTTTGATCGGGGGCAGGCCGAGGCATTTCTGGCCACCACCGATGTCGAGATGCACCGCTGCGTGGGTGACCTGTCTAAGGGCATGACGGTTCAGCTTCACTTAGCGATCGTCATGGCTATTGATGCGCGCCTGTTGATCCTCGATGAACCTACTCTTGGTCTGGACATTCTCTTTCGGAAACGCTTCTACGAGCAGCTTATCAATGACTATTTCGATGGTGAGCGCACCATTGTGGTTTCGACCCACCAGGTAGAGGAAGTGCAGAACATTCTGACCCACGTGATATTTATGCACCGCGGCAAGGTGATTCTTTATGACTCGTTGAACGATTTGGAAGAGCGTTTCATCGAGGTTCATGCGCTCGGCGACGCCACCGAAAAAGCCGAAGCGCTGCCGTACATTGGCCGCCGCAACGTGCTGGGCGGAAAGGCCTACATCCTCGAAGGAGTAAGTCCCAGCGAAGTCCGCGGCCTGGGTGAAGTTCGCACGCCAACGGTCTCCGATTTATTTGTCGCCAAGGTGGAGGGCTAGCCCATGGCTTCTGCCAATCCTGCGCGCTTCTTCACGCTTTTACAGCGTGAGTTTCGCGAGTACAAAAATTCTCTACTGTGGACGCCGATTGCGAGCGCGATCATTCTTGGAATGTTGATGCTGGGCAGCGCGATTTTGGTGAACCGCATCGACATGATTGGTAACGCGGTGCTCGACTCAGTAATCAGGCTTTCAGAAGCTGGCCTAACCGGTTCGGTCGAAGTGTTCGAAGAAGATGCCCTCGACGGTAGTGGGGAGGAGACCACGTTGGTCTCCGTGCAGGGTATTAACCCGGAAACCGGCGAGCCAGAAACGATTAATGTGGAGATTACCCAGTCGCGAGAGAATGGCAGCTTAGAGCAGCGAATCACCGTGGGGGGTGCGGTCTCGCCGTCCGAGCCTGGGAGTCCGCCCGCACCGCCGGCACCAAAAGAGTATCGCGTTATTGTTCAGGAATCCGAGTCGGAAGAGCAATGGAACTTCTCCAGCGATTGGAATTTTGACTTTACCCCCAACTCCGACAGTGGCGGAGCCTCCGCCGACGGCGATCTGGCCGACGGCTATGAGGGTGCGGAACTCAACATCATGCTCAGTGTGGTACACGGCATTCTGACTTTGGTGCTGCTAATCACGAGCGTGAACTATCTGCTCAGCGCGCTTTATGATGATAGGAAAGACCGCAGTATTTTATTCTGGCGCTCCATGCCCGTATCCGAATGGGAAATCGTCACCTCTAAGCTGGTTACGGCGTTGGTGGTTGCGCCCCTCATTTACTTGGCGGTGTCGCTAGTACTACAGCTTATCTACGTCATGCTCATGATGTGGCTGGTATGGCGGCTCGATCTCGACCCCTTTGAGGTGGTCATAGGCAATGTGGACTTCATTCATCTTATGATCGATCCGATCAGCGGCTGGGTGCTCACGGCGCTGTTTGTCGCGCCGACCTATGCATGGTTCTTATGCGCCTCGTCTTTAGCGAAGCGTTCGCCGCTACTTATGGGTATTACGCCGCCGATTGTTCTGATGCTCGGTGAAGCCATTATCTTCCGCAGTACACGGCTGGAGGACTCATTCTCGCGCCATGTGCCGCATTTGAGCGATGAATCTGCACTCGGTTTCTATCTGTACGGGCCAGACTGGTCGAACATCGATCTGATGAGCATTGCTTCTGGTTTGCTGGTTGCGGCAGTGCTTATTGCGGCCACTGTGTGGCTGAGAAAGTACCGCTGGGAACTGAGCTAATCGATTGAAAATAATAGGAAATATTGCTTTTCTAGTTAGGGGAAAAGAGCGTGCTGAGGCCCGTGCGCTCGGTACTTGGAAGCGCCTTAAATCGTAACGATTCTGACGTCGTAGCCGTTCACCCTATATTTACTGGGTGAATTATACGCATTGCAAACATCCATTTGGATTATAGTAGTCCTCTTACTAGAATTCGCTCCAGTTCGCAGCAGGGCTGTGCCCGCGCGAGCACCCACTGAGTCAATTGACCGTCATTCTGCCGATCTTTCAGACGGCGCCGGTCGTTACAAACGAGGCCCTCTCCCGGTTGTTAGTTAGTAAAGGACGATCGTTGGAGCAACACAGTTCACAAAGGTACTTTTAGATGAGCTATCAAGAAGAAATTCAGGCAGCCGCAGCAGTCATCGGTGGCAATGGCGACACCTGGAAGGACATCAGTCCCGAGCACGCCGCGCGCATGCGCTTGCAAAATCGCTTTCAGACGGGTTTAGACATCGCACGCTATACCGCCGATCTCATGCGACAGGACATGGCCGCTTACGATGCGGACACCTCGCAATACACCCAGTCTCTCGGTTGCTGGCACGGGTTTATTGGCCAACAAAAGCTGATCGCCATCAAGAAGCACTTTGGTGACACGAGCCGCCGTTACCTGTACCTGTCTGGATGGATGATCGCTGCGCTTCGCAGTGAGTTTGGACCGCTGCCTGATCAGTCCATGCACGAAAAGACCTCTGTGCCGGCTTTGATTGAGGAGCTCTATACCTTTTTGCGCCAAGCAGACGCGCGTGAACTCGGTGGTTTGTTCCGGGAGCTGGACGCGGCCCGCGAAGCGGGTGACGAGGTTGCAGCGAAAGCTATTGAGAACAAAATCGACAACTTCCAGACACACGTTGTCCCCATCATTGCCGATATCGATGCAGGTTTCGGTAACGAAGAAGCAACGTACCTGCTAGCTAAGCGTATGATCGAAGCCGGTGCTTGCGCGATTCAGATTGAGAACCAAGTCTCCGACGAAAAGCAGTGTGGACACCAGGATGGCAAGGTCACCGTTCCTCACGAGGACTTCCTCGCAAAAATCCGCGCCGTACGATACGCGTTCCTGGAACTTGGCATCCCCAATGGCGTTATTGTGGCTCGTACCGACTCGCTCGGCGCCGGCCTGACCAAGCAAATCGCCGTTACCCACCAGCCCGGCGACATCGGTGATCAGTACAACAGCTTCCTTGACTGCGAAGAAGTTGAAGCCAGTGACCTGCAAAATGGTGACGTGGTAATCAATCGGGAAGGCCAACTCTTACGACCCAAGCGCCTCGCGTCTAACTTGTTCCAGTTCCGCAAGGGAACCGGTGAAGATCGAGTCGTGCTGGACTGCATCACCTCCCTGCAGAACGGCGCCGATCTGCTGTGGATTGAAACGGAAAAGCCACACGTAGGTCAGATCGC
>JBCCQO010000059.1:0-12037 GCA_039024595.1 Pseudomonadota bacterium
CTCGTTGATACGGATGGAGTCATCATCGCGAAAGGGCAGCCGGTCTTTAAGGTAACTCCCGACGAAAAAGTCATTGAGGAATCGCCGGAACAGCGCTCTGCGCGCAGAAAAGCGGCGACAGAATCCTATCTGGCGCTCTTGTAGTTACTGATGATTACTGGCTTAACGCTAGGCGTATAAACCCAGCGACAAAACCAGCAGATAGGTTAACGAGCGAAGGCATCACCACGAGGAAAGTTTGCGGTGAGGGCAACGGGGACAGGTAGGTAAAGCTATGAACAGCCAGGCGTCAATTAAGGCTTCAACCAACACATCGACCAAGGCATCGACCAATGCATCGACCAAGGAGTGTAAGGGGTGATTACCGCACTTGATCACATTGCGATTGCAGTGCCCGATTTTCAGGAAGCTATCCAGCGTTTTCTCCAAGACTTTGGCCTTCCTTTTGAGGGTACGGAAGATGTCGAAGCGGCCAAAACATCGACTGCTTTTTTCCCCTTGCCACCGACCAGCATCGAATTGATACACCCACTGAATGGCGAAGGGCCGGTTGCGAAGTACCTCGAGAAAAAGGGAGGGGGCCTGCATCATCTTTGTTTTAGATCGGACGATATTCACGCCGATGTTGCACGTCTAAAAGAACGTGGCTACCAATTTCTTGCCGATGAACCAACGCCAGGGGCACACGATTCTCTGGTGATCTTTATTCACCCAAAAAGTTGTGGCGGAGTCTTGATCGAACTCAACCAACCCTCGTCGGAAGAGGAGCACTGATGATGAGCTCTAAGCAATCAGCTAGCCCAGAGGATCTTGCGGCTTGGGACGCGCTGGCTACAAAGCAAATGAAAGGTCGCAGTCCGTCGGATCTCGTATGGGAGACGCCAGAAGGCATCGATGTGAAACCCTTGTACACCGCTGCCGACCTTGAGGGCCTTGAGAATACAGACACGCTTCCGGGTATGGCCCCTTACATTCGAGGACCGCAAGCAACGATGTACGCGGGTCGGCCTTGGACCATACGCCAGTATGCAGGCTTTAGCACCGCGGAAGAATCCAATGCGTTTTACCGCAAAGCACTTGCGGCAGGCGGCCAAGGTGTATCCGTGGCCTTCGATCTCGCGACCCACCGCGGCTACGATTCCGATCATGAACGCGTAATGGGCGATGTGGGCAAAGCGGGAGTTGCGATCGACTCCGTCGAGGATATGAAGATCCTTTTTGATGAAATTCCGCTGGACAAAGTCTCCGTGTCTATGACGATGAACGGTGCGGTGCTTCCGGTACTAGCCGGCTATGTCGTCGCCGCAGAGGAACAAGGCGTCGCGCAAGATCAGCTTGCCGGTACCATTCAGAACGACATCCTCAAAGAGTTTATGGTGCGCAACACCTATATCTATCCGCCGGCACCTTCCATGCGGATTATTGGCGATATCATTGCATACTGTTCCCAGCATATGCCTCGCTTTAACACGATATCGATATCGGGCTACCACTTACAGGAAGCCGGGGCGAACGCTGCGCTGGAGCTCGCCTATACGCTTGCGGATGGGAAGGAGTACATACGAACGGCGCTCGCGGCAGGGCTTAAGATCGACGATTTCGCACCACGCTTATCCTTCTTCTGGGGCATAAGCATGAACTTTTACATGGAAATCGCGAAGATGCGGGCCGCTCGAAAATTATGGTACGACATCGTGTCCGAGTTTGGGCCGGAAAACCCAAAGAGCTGCATGTTGCGAACCCATTGCCAGACCAGCGGTTGGTCACTGGCAGCACAAGACCCCTATAACAACGTGGTGCGCACTACCATTGAAGCGATGGCCGCGGTGTTTGGCGGGACCCAGTCTCTGCATACCAATGCACTCGATGAGGCTATTGCATTACCCACGGAGTTTGCAGCGCGAATTGCGCGCAACACCCAACTTATCTTGCAGGAGGAAACGGGGATAACAAACGTCGTTGATCCCTGGGGTGGATCCTACCTAATGGAGTCGCTCACGCAGGAAATCGCCGATAAGGCGCTCGAACTGATTGAAGAAGTCGAAGCTGCCGGTGGCATGGCGAAGGCCATCGAAACGGGTATGCCTAAGCTTAAAATCGAAGAAGCCGCTGCACGGAAACAGGCGAGAATCGATCGAGGCGATGACGTTATTGTTGGAGTCAACAAGTATCCACCAACCCAGGAAGATCCCGTTGATGTGCTGGAGATCGACAACGCTGCCGTACGTGAGTCTCAAATCAAGCGTCTAGACAGCATTAAGTCCGCTCGAGACAACGAGGCGGTAGCCGAGATTCTCTCTAAGCTAACCCATTGCGCCAGTCATCCAGAAGAAGGCGCGAATCTGTTGGAGTTATGTATCGAGGCAACTCGGCGGCGTGCTACAGTCGGAGAAATGTCCGACGCCATGGAAGCGGTATTTGGACGTTTTACAGCGCAGGCCCAAACCGTATCTGGCGTGTACGGCGCGGCCTATGAAGAAGATGCCGGCTGGAAAAAAATCCAAGGTGATATCGAGGGTTTTGTGGCCGAGCAAGGCCGCCGCCCGCGTATGCTGGTATGCAAAATGGGGCAGGACGGTCATGACCGTGGGGCAAAGGTTGTGGCGACCGCCTTTGCAGATGTAGGTTTCGATGTTGACTTATCGCCGATGTTTGCCACGCCGGCGGAAGTTGCCAGACAAGCGGTCGAAAACGATGTCCACGTGGTGGGCGCATCAAGTTTGGCGGCGGGGCACAAGACTCTCATACCCGAATTGATTGCGGAGCTTGGAAACCTCGGAGCGCAAGACATTGTTGTCATTGCCGGTGGCGTGATCCCTGAGCAAGACTACGACAGTCTGCGTGACGCTGGCGTCCGTTGTATTTTTGGTCCTGGTACCCCCATACCGGATGCAGCTCGAGAGGTTTTGGACGCGGTTAGAGCCGTGGCCGCTTAGGGCGGTCTGCCAAAACAATCATACATTCTGCAGCCGGTCCGGTAGTGTTGAGTTAGCGCGAACCCCAGAGCTAAGGCTCCGCCGCTACTAGCTGTACTTTTTGTAATCGTTTTACGTGAGTTGAATGCCAGAGATTGATCTACACGCACTCCGCGCGGGCGATCGTCGCGCGCTAGCGAAAGCGATAACACTAACGGAAAGCTCACTACCGGAGCACCGCGTTCTCGCGCAAGAACTCCTTGAATCGCTGCTACCCTACACCGGAAACTCAATACGCATCGGCATTAGTGGCGTGCCCGGTGTCGGTAAGTCCACCTTTATTGAAACGTTCGGCCAGTTGCTCGTGAAGGAGGAACGGCGTGTAGCTGTGCTCGCTGTAGATCCAAGTTCTCCCTTGGCGGGTGGATCTATTTTAGGCGATAAAACGCGCATGGAACGCTTATCAAGAGAAGCTAACGTGTTTATTAGACCGTCACCGGCTGGCGGTGCGCTGGGAGGTGTTGCGCAAAAAACGAGAGAAAGCCTGCTTCTTTGCGAGGCTGCTGGTTACGACGTTATCCTCGTCGAAACCGTCGGTGTAGGCCAGTCAGAGCACCAAGTGGCAGGAATGGTAGATTTCTTCATGCTGCTGGTATTGCCGGGAGGTGGCGATGAGTTGCAAGGAATAAAACGGGGCATCGTCGAACTCGCTCATGCGTTGGTGATCAACAAAGCAGATGGCGATGCGGTCCGGATTGCCGAGCGGACACAGAGTCAGTACCAGTCTGCGATGACTATGCTACGCAAAGACGCCTTATGGGATCCAAGGGTGATGCGCTGCTCTGCACTCGAAAATGACGGACTCGACCTCGTTTGGGAGATGATTCAAGAGTATATGACCGGCTTGAAGGCGAACGGACGTTTACATCAACTCCGAGCCCGGCAGAGCAGAGAATGGATGCACGAACTTGTTCGTGCAATGCTTGAAGAGCGCTTACTTACCAGTCAAGCGGTACGACAAGAGCTCAGCTCTCTTGAAAGTAGGGTCGAGCAGCAAGTCATGACTCCCTACGCTGGAGCTCGGACGATATTGAGTCTTCTCGATGGCAGCTGACTGCATTTAAAAGAAACTCAGAGATAGATTGAAACGTAAGTTGTCACCCAAGTTGTGGCGCAAGCTAACACAGCCGCGAGCTAAGACAGATCTAGCTAAAACAAAAGCGAGCACGGCCACCAGCCGCGACTAAAACGCATCTTAGATCGATAACGAACGAAACTCGGGGCTGACGGTGCTCGCATTCCAGAGGTCGTCAAAACGGGAAACAGCCGTCTTGGCTCTCGCCCGATCTTGGGGTCGATAAAATGCCGCAGCGTGATCTCCGGAACTGCGCGTTAGTACACTGTCCCGGTCCCGGATAATCAGCGTATCCCCATTCCACTGGGGATGCTCTTTTAACGCTCTTATTTCTACCGCTGATGGCAGCCTGCGAGCGAGCTCTAGCATTCCATGACCGCGCGCTATTAGGCTGGGGACATCCTGAACAATAACTTGAACGCGACTCATTCTTCCTCGCTTCAATAGCTGGCGAACCGCTGAGTATAAATCTTGCTGTTCAAAAGCAGCGCGATCTAGGCGAGGGCTTAGAATGCGCAGTTCTCGTCGAGCCAGCCTGGCTTGTGCGACGACCAAATCGGAGAAGGGCTGTGGATAACGAACCGGATACAACAAGGAATCCCAGTCTTTGTAATGCAGTTCCATCTCCATACTGACATGGCGGATTTCCGCTTCAAGAAACTCGGCGCCTTCTCGTCGGAAACCTGACCTTTTATAGAAGCTCTCCGCAGCGGCCTGAGCATGGAGATAAACATGAGCATCCCCTCGGGCGCGAGCGAATTCCACGAGTTTTGCCAAGACCATCGTTCCATAGGACTGATTTCGGTGCTCTTTGCGTACCGCAAGACGCCCTATACGACCATCGCTTAAGATGCGCCCACAGGCGATTGGCCTTCCATCTATTTCTAGTAGCGCATGCAGCGCATCTGCATCTTTTCCGTCCCACTCGATATCCTGAGCCACGCCTTGTTCTTCAACAAAGACGGCTTGTCTAAGCTCGCGGAGCGCGTCCGTGTCTTCTGGCCAATAGGCTTGCCGGAGCAGGTGGTCGGTCGAAACAGTGCTGTCCGTCTTCCCATCCGACCGTTCGCCTAGCGTATTGGGGCGATCACTCATAAACCGTTAGCGCCTCTTCTGAGAGCAGTCTATCTGTGAGTAGCGCAGTGCCTCGCTCCATGCTTAGTTCTTGTACGGTGATTCCTGAACCGGAACACCAACGCTCCAATACCGCTTGCGTGGAGCTCGGTGCTGTTAACGCAACCCCATTCGCGAAGACAGTCAGTTCCTTTTCACCTCCATACCAGGCAAGGGCAGAAGGTCTACTACGGCCGATTACATTGTGCTTGGACAGAGTGGCAAGGGATAACGCCATAATTGGGCTTTGTTCTAAAGGTTCTGATCCTGTAGTCGGTTCTGTTAAAAGCTCACCTAAAGCGATTGGACTTAGCTTTTCAAAGTACCGAAGAACTTGCGCGCGAACGCGATCAAGGTCGGTAACATCAACTTCGCCCCGGTTGACTGTGGGTTTGCGCTGCGGGTCCTGAAAAAGTTCGTCATCTGCTATGCCCTGCAAAATCGCATCGGTGGTTCTCGCCAAAACGTCGCTCATTCGCGGCGCCCGACAACCAATGGAGAAACTCGTGGATTCACCTTGGCTCACTCCCCAGTGAGCAATACCCGGCGGAATATAAAGCACATCCCCGCTCTTCATCTCATACTCCGCCTGCGTTTCAAACTCGGTAAGGATCCGCAGGCGATCGTGCGAACGCAGTGGGGTCGAAGCATCACATGCCTGACCAAGGCGCCAGAGTCTCTTACCTTCTCCCTGAACGATGAACACGTCGTATAGATCAAAGTGGGGACCGGCGCTGGCCTCATTCACGGCGTAGCTCATCATGACATCTGCAAGACGCCAAGCAGGCAGAAAGGAGACGAGCTCGAAGAGTTCAGCCGCCGGCTTCCATAGCGCATCTATCTCCTGAACCAGTAGTGTCCACGGCACATCGCGTCGAAAATCCGACTCGTTAAAAGGGCCAGAAAAGAGCTCCCAATCGTTTGCGCTGCTTTCCAAAATACGCGCATCGACGTCTGCATCCATCGCGGCCCCGGCCAGCTCATCGGCACTCACCGGAGGGACAAAACCTTCAATGCCCCCGGGAAGGAACAGGGGCTTTTGCTGCCAATACTTCGAGAGGAATAGCTCGGGAGAGACTTGTAGAGAGTAAGGCAAAGACTAGCCGCCCGGAACGACACGTATTGTTTTGCCGTGTAATAGCTTCATATGTTTTGCGCTTGCTCCGCTGCATTTCCGAGATAGCTTTCTGGTGTGAGTTTTAGCAAGGCGAGCCGAGCGTCGTCGGGTATATCTAGTTTTTCAACAAAGGCACTGATGGTTTCTCGCGTTATTTCCTGCCCACGGGTAAGTGCTTTGAGTTTCTCATAGGGCGCCTCGATTCCGTAGCGACGCATGACGGTCTGTACGGCTTCTGCCAACACCTCCCAGCTCGCGTCTAGATCGTCAGCAATCCGTTCTTCATCAACCTCTAGCTTGCCGATACCTTTATGCAGCGAGGCTAGAGCAACAAGGGTATAGCCGAAGCCGACACCCATGTTTCTAAGTACGGTGGAATCGCTCAGATCGCGCTGCCAGCGGCTTATCGGTAGTTTGCTCGCCATGTGGTCCAGTACAGCGTTCGCCAAACCAAAGTTGCCTTCTGCGTTTTCAAAATCGATCGGATTGATCTTGTGAGGCATGGTAGAAGATCCGACTTCGCCCTCGATCAGTCGCTGTTTAAAGTAACCTAAGGAAATATATCCCCAGATGTCGCGGGCAAAATCCAGGAGTACCGTGTTCACGCCGGCAATCGCATCAAAGAGTTCCGCTATGTAATCATGAGGTTCGATTTGTGTTGTGAAGGCATTCTGCTCAAGCCCCAGCTCAGCAATCAAACTAGCACTGAGGCCTGTCCAATCGACGTCGGGATAGGCCACAAAATGCGCGTTGTAGTTGCCCACCGCGCCGTTCATCTTCCCATACAGCGGTACAGCCTCGATTCGCGCGACCTGGCGTTTAAGACGAGCGACTACATTAGCGAGTTCCTTTCCAAGTGTTGTGGGACTTGCTGTTTGCCCATGAGTGCGCGAGAGCATTGCTGTATTCGCGTACTCATGGGCAAGGTCTAGCAGGCTACTCTCAATAGCACGCAAAGCGGGCAAAAGAGCCTGCTGAAGACCGTCTTTTAGCATCATCCCGTGGGCTAGGTTGTTGATGTCTTCCGAAGTACAGGCAAAATGAGCAAACTCGCTGATCGCTGCGAGTTCTTCATGGGCAAGAAGCTGCTCTTTCAGAAAGTATTCAACCGCCTTCACATCGTGATTAGTGGTTGCCTCAATCTCTTTTACCTTTGTCGCATCCGCCACAGAAAAACGGTCAGTGATGGCGAGTAGCGCCTCTTCTGCACCCGGCGAAAGCTCGGAGACTTCTTCAATGTCGGGATGTCTGGCCAGCGCCAACAACCAACGAACTTCAATAAGCAAGCGGCGGTGAATAAGGCCATATTCACTAAAAATACCCGTCAGAGCGCTCACTTTTGTCGCATAGCGTCCGTCGAGCGGGGTGACGGCTGTGAGTTCGAAGCTTTCCGTTGATGCTGTGGTCATCGCGTTGTGGTACCTGTTGCTGCGGGTTCAAACAAGACCCAAGCCCCGAGAAAGATGCTGAGCACTGCGAAGCAACGAGCGTCGCTGCAAAGCCAGCCGCCAACGGTGGCCGCCTAGCTGTCGCCATAAAAATGCGGAGCGTATTCCCGCTAGTAGCAGACTGCGCACAATATCGGCGTTATCGGCGTTTTCGAGGTGCTGGGCGCTGCCAGTCACCTTCACTCGTTTCGGTAAAGTGCTAAACGTATCTTGATAAATTCCAGCGACGTTATGGCAAACGTCACGAACATTGCTGGAGAAATGTTCGGCTTTAAAGCTAGCGTGCTTCAAACGGTCGTGTACCGTGTCTTGTAATTTGGCGTCCTTGGCAAACTGACGTTCAAGAAAGAGTATGTTAAAGAAGTAGCGGACCACATCTCTTTGTTCTTTCTCCGTTTGATTCGCAAGCAATACGCATAGGTTTTGCAGACCCAGCCGTACCCCAGCCATGCCTCCATAGATGTCTTCTGCGGTTTGAATATCGAAGGTAAAAAGAGAATTAATCGATGCCTCTAGGAATTCGATTGGGTAGCTACCTGTTTTTGAGAGTTGATCGATAATGCGCGCACTCTGTGCGACGCCGGCTAACGCGACAACCTGCTGATTTAGGGAGCTCATGCGGCCAATTCCTGGGAAGTTTCTACCTCCTCGATTACGCCGCCTCCGAGACAATTGTTTTCGCAATAGAGGACAATCGATTGGCCGGGCGTTACGGCTCGCTGTGGTTCAGTGAACAGCACACGATAACCGGAAGCTAAGGGCTCTATGCGGCAGGCCTGCTCGGCCTGGCGGTAGCGAACTTTGGCCTGACAGATCAGCGGAAACCTGGGAGCTTCGCCAGCCACCCAATAGAATTGACCCACCGTAAGTGCATCGCTGAACAGGGCAGGGTGGTCATTTCCCTGCACCACTAGTAGACGGTTCTGCGTCATATCCTTGCGGGCCACATACCAGGGGCTCGTACCGTGCGACGACGTGCCGCCGATTCCTAGGCCCTGCCGTTGCCCAATAGTGTGGTACATCAAGCCCTGATGACGGCCAAGTACCTCGCCATCCAAAGTGCAGATCTCTCCTGGTTGCGCGGGTAGGTAGTTCTCTAAAAAATCTCTAAATCGTCGTTCACCGATGAAACAGATGCCCGTCGAATCCTTTTTGTTGTGCGTCGTCAATCCTGCCTTTGCTGCTTTCGCCCGCACATCCTGCTTCAACATTCCGCCGAGCGGAAATAGTGTTAGTCCAAGCTCTTTGTGACCCACTGCGTGGAGGAAGTAACTTTGATCTTTACTTTCGTCCGCACCTTTTAGCAGTGCAGCTCTTTGAGCGTTATGATCGATTTGCGCATAGTGTCCGGTCGCTATCCGATCCGCGCCAAGTTCGATTGCATAGTCGAGGAACGCTCGAAACTTTATCTCTCGGTTACAGAGAATATCGGGATTCGGTGTTCGTCCTGCGCCGTATTCGCTCAGAAAATGTTCAAATACGTTGTCCCAGTATTCGGCAGCAAAATTTGCCGCGTGCAGTTTTATACCCAGGTGCTCGGCAACAGACCGAGCATCTGCATAATCCTCTTTGGCAGTGCAATACTCTGTTCCGTCATCTTCCTCCCAGTTCTTCATGAACAGCCCTTCAACCTGATAACCAGCTTCTAGCAGAGTAAGTGCGGCTACAGACGAGTCGACTCCGCCGGACATACCGACGATGACTTTCTGATCTGAATGAGCTTTTTCTGAAGGTCGATTGTCGTTGGAGAGGTTCATCAATAAAAACGAACGAGCTGAATCCGCTATTTTATCAGATACGGGAGTGTAAAAAGATCGTGACTACTACCGCCGGCACTTTCCAATCGAACGCGGCATCCTGCGGCCCTTCCTAGCCGGTTTTTTCTCTGGGAGATGGACCGTCAACTCTTTAACCTGACCGGGCCGGAGATCCCCGAGGCTCCACTCACCTACGGTCACACGCACCAGGCGTAACACCGGGTGGCCCAGCGTCGCGCACATTCGTCGCACCTGCCGGTTTCTGCCCTCGCAAATCTCCAACTCAATCCAGCAGGTAGGTATTGCAGCTCTCTTTCTAATAGGCGAGGAGCGATCCCAAAACTTTGGATCCGCAATGGCGCGAGCACGACCGGGTTGACTGGGACCGTCTCGAAGAACAACGCCCGTGCGAATTGCGTCGTAAAACGATTGTTGAGGCAAACCCTCGACAAGAACGTGATAGGCCTTCCACATCTTAAAGCGTGGGTGACTGATTCGAGACTGTAAACGGCCTTGATCGGTAAGCAGTAAAAGACCCTCCGAATCGTAGTCGAGTCGCCCAGCAGGATAGATGTGGGCACCATATTTCTCACGGGGGAAGTATTCTTTCAGCGTCGCACGCCCCTTCGAATCAGTGAACTGACTCAAAACATGGAATGGCTTATTGAATAACAAAAGACGTGCCATTGGTGGGTCCAGAACGCTTGAAATTTGCTAGGTGCGACAACCCTGAGAGTAACATTTGCTCGTTTGGCTTTGAGCGATTTTTAGCCGTTTTAGCAGCAGTTGTCGTTCCAATTTGATAGGATATGAAACTCATCTGGGGGCTTCACTGAACGGCTAACTACGACTCTTTCGGTGCGTGTCGTTGTGGATTCGAGCAGAACAGATTCGCTGCTAGTAGATAGCTAGTAGATAACAAGGGGTAAGCGTGGCCAGCGAGCAATGAGCGCTGCTAGCTACCGTGTACTGTTCGACTCGCAGCTGCTTTTTTAGCGGAACTTGCAGCAGAACTTGCAGAAGAGTTTGCAGCAGTTATAGAAACCTGACGAACGCTTAATCGACGGCCTGTTCTCGATTTGTCCATAGCGAATATGGAAGGCAAATTACCGCGCCCTTGAGCTTTTGCGGAACTCCGTAGGCTGTCTTTTTAGTGGCGTATGGGCAGCATTCCCTTACTTACGATTAAGTGGGACGAAACACACGGGTGATCAGCAACGCTCTAACAGCGAAAGATGAATGAGTTGAGTGAATAGAACATACACACACGCATTACTTGTACGTAATGCATATATGGGAGCTTAGAAAATATGGGATACCAGCACATTAAAGTGCCCGATACTGGTGCAAAAATAACCGTCAATGATGACAACAGCCTTAACGTACCAGATAACCCCATCATCCCTTACATTGAAGGAGACGGAATTGGTGTAGACATCAGCCCGGTAATGATGGCTGTGGTCGATGCGGCGGTCGCGAAAGCCTACGGGGGCGACCGTAAGATTTCCTGGATGGAAATCTACACAGGTGAAAAAGCAGCCGAGCTATATGAAGGAGATTGGTTTCCAGAAGAAACGCTGGACGCAATCAAGGAATACTCCGTCGCGATTAAGGGCCCCTTGACGACCCCAGTGGGGGGTGGTTTCCGATCTCTGAATGTAGCGCTGCGACAGGAACTTGATCTTTATACCTGCTTGCGACCTGTTCGTTGGTTTGAAGGTGTTCCTTCGCCGGTTAAGAATCCCGGTGATTGCAATATGGTTATCTTTCGAGAGAATTCGGAGGACATCTACGCAGGCATCGAGTATCAGGCCGATTCGGACGAAGCCAAGAAAGTTGTTGATTTCATCATCAAGGAAATGGGCGCTACAAAAATACGATTCCCGGAAAACGTCGGAATTGGAATCAAGCCCGTATCGTCGGAAGGTACTAAAAGGCTGGTTCGTAAGGCCATTCAGTATGCGATTGATCAAGATCTCTCTTCCGTGACCTTGGTGCACAAAGGCAACATCATGAAGTTTACTGAGGGGGCATTCCGAGATTGGGGCTACGAGTTGGCTCAGGAAGAGTTTGCAGGTGAGCTATTAGATGGTGGTCCCTGGGTTTCTATAAAGAACCCAAATACAGGTAAGGAGATCGTGGTTAAGGACGTGATCGCCGATGCGATGCTGCAGCAAGTGCTCACGCGCCCTCGAGAGTATTCGGTCGTCGCCACTTTAAATTTGAATGGCGACTATCTATCGGATGCACTGGCAGCCCAAGTGGGCGGTATCGGTATCGCACCCGGTGCGAACCTATCGGATACGGTAGCTCTTTTTGAAGCAACTCACGGGACCGCGCCTAAGTACGCCGGGCAAGATAAAGTCAATCCGGGTTCGCTGATCTTGTCCGCGGAGATGATGTTGCGCCATATGGGTTGGAACGAAGCAGCAGATAACGTGATTAATGGCATGAATGGCGCTATCCAGGGTGGGACCGTAACTTACGATTTCGAACGGCTAATGGACGGCGCGACGCTGGTGAGCTGCTCTGGCTTCGGCGAAAAGGTTATC
>JBCCQO010000060.1:0-11953 GCA_039024595.1 Pseudomonadota bacterium
ACCCGGCTCCTCCGTCGCATCGGCGGTCTAGGGATAGCACTTATCGTACTCAACAGCATGATTGGCGCCGGTATATTTGCACTGCCGGCGAAGGTCGCGGTGACGGCGGGGAACTTCAGCCCCTGGCTCTTCATTATCGTGGGCCTACTGTTTATGTCGGTGGTACTCACCTTTGCAGAACTAGGTAGCTACTTTGAAGACACGGGTGGTCCAGCGCTTTATGCGTCGACCGCGTTCGGACCCACAGTTGGCTTCAGCACCGGGTGGATTCTCTACATAAGCCGAGCAACCGCGTTTGCAGCGAATGTATCCCTAATGGCCGAATTTCTGGGCGCGCTGGTTCCACACTTCGCCGCCGGCTTAGGGCGTGTAGGCTTTATTACAACGGTCGGTGTTCTACTCACCTGGGCCAACTACCGAGGCGTGCGAGACGGTATTCAAACGCTGCTCGTTTTGTCCGCACTCAAGTTGAGCCCCTTGTTGCTGCTAATGCTTGCGGGGCTGGGAGAACTACACACTGGCTTACTCCCAGATCAGTTTCCCAAATTGTCTGAGTTTGGGGCTGTCAGTCTGCTGGTGATCTACGCTTTCTTAGGCTTCGAATCGGCAACCATCGTATCCGGGGAAATCGATCAACCTAGGAAAACCATGCCCTGGGCTTTGGTTTCAACGGTTGCCGCCGTCGCCGTCTTCTACTTTTTGCTTGTGTCGGTATATATAGCGGTCATTCCGTCGGACAAACTCGCCACCAGTTCACTCACCGATGCCGGGATCATCCTGTTTGGAACGCTAGGCGGAGTGATGATTTCCTGCGCGGCAATCTTCAGTATCGGAGGAAACCTTGCTGCCATACTGCTCGCGGCATCGCGAATTACCTTTTCGTTGGGGGAGCAAAAGATGCTTCCACGCTGGTTCGGCACGGTGCACCCTCGCTATGCAACGCCCGCCAACTCGATTCTCGCATTGGGTACTCTGAGTCTGTGCTTCGCCCTCAGCGGCTCCTTCGTCGTACTCGCGATTGCCTCATCGCTGACCCGCTTGCTTACGTATATCGTCTGCATAGCGGCTCTGCCATCTATCCGGCGGCAAGCAGATACCTCTGTCAGGTCTGAGGCACTTCGGCTTCCCGGGGGGTACTTGATCCCTGCGGTCGCGCTTTGCATCTGCCTTTGGATGGTGTCCTATTCTCCTGTCGATGCTTGGCTTATCAGCGGAGCGACCCTGCTTTGTGGACTCATCCTATACTTGCTTGCACGTCGAACGGAGTCGCCGAGCTGAGTTTTTGCATTCGCAAGCAGCTCTCCAAGACGCTTGTGCGGAAAGACGGAACCGCTACTACTGAGACGGTTTATCAAGCACCCTCAGCTAAGCGGCCGGCCACCTGATGAATCTCCGCGACGGTCGCGTTGGCAAAGGCAAAACGCAGAAAGCGTTCCTGCCCGGCCCCAAAAAAACTACCGGGGAGACACAGTAGGTTCTGCTCAGCAGCAAGGTTGCGGGCAACCTCCTTCGCGCTGAGATGCTCAAAAGGATGTCGAACATAGGCGAAATAGCCTCCAGCGGACACCAGGCTATACGCAAGTGTCCCTCCCCGGAAAATCGCCTTTAGCGCCGACTCGCGCTCCCTGAGCATAGCCCTCTTCTCAGCAACCCAAGCTGAGCAATGCTCCAGTCCATACAGGGCGGCATCCTGAGATATTCGCGGCGTGCATATCTGCAAGGTGTCCATTAACTTTGCGATTGTTCCAATCACCCGTTCGCTCGCCGCAATGGCGCCCACTCTATATCCGGTCAAGCTGTAGGCTTTCGAGAAGCTATAAAGCTGAATTAGCGTCTCATCCCACCCTTCTTCCAGAATTAGATTGTGAGGCGGACCCTCCTCATCCGACAAAAAGTCGCGGTAGGTCTCATCGAGTACGAGCGCTATCCCACGCTGTGCCGCTAAGTCGCGAAACTGGGTAATGACCGACGGGGGATAAACCGCTCCGGTTGGATTCCCCGGAGAAACCAATACGATCGCGCGCGTACTGTCGGTGATCAGCGCGGCCGCCTGCTCCGGATCTGGCACGCCAGCGCGATCATCACGAAACGGCATATGAACAGCGGTGATCCCCTGGATCTCCAGCCACATTTGGTGGTTGAAATAAAACGGTTCTGGCAGGAGAACCGAGTCACCGGCGCGGGCTAACGCCTGTATCGCAAGACAAAATGCTTGATTGCACCCGGCAGAAATCAGAATGTTCTCTGCCGCGACATAACCGCCATAACGAGTCGCCGTGTGTGCAGCCAAAGCTTCCCTAAGCTCAGGAATGCCTTCGATTGCGGTGTACTGCGCCGTCTCAAACAATACAGCTCGCTCTGCGATGTGAGCACGCATAGCCTCAGGAGGCGGGTAGCTTGGCACACCCTGTGCGAGATCCAGCAGCGGCTTATCCGTGGGGAAAGAGCGACCCGCTATCCAAGTTTGTGCTTCTGCAATCGGTGGATCGATCGCGCCGAGCACGTCCGGATTGAGAGAAAGAGTCATGACGTCGATTTAGTAACTGTTGGGCGTAGCAGCCTAGCGATATGTGCGTCGGAGTAAAAGACTGTAATGGACTGCAATTATTTATGAGCTTGTTTGCGGTGTATATCGTACGCAATTCGCCACAGCGCATTCGTTTTAAACTGATTAACCCAAAGTAACTGAGATGACACTGGCGAAGCATCGCTTCGCCCGGTAGGCTCTGGGTAATCGCGTGGCGCTCTTTCTTTAGAACGCGATCGCCAATACACATGGAGATAAAAATGCATAAGTTATCCATGGTTGATAAGGGCTTTCTTCTTGGCGAGAGCCGAGAGATGCCGATGCACGTTGCAGGAGTCAGTCTCTTCACGCTACCCACAGGAGCAGATGAACAAGAGTTCCTAGCGGCGATAGCCGCCAATTTAAAAGATGCCGAGGAGCTGCTTCCCCCCTTTGGCCATCGTCTGAAACAAGGAAAGCTGGGTTTAGCGGGAAACGTATATTGGGAGCCAGATCCTGCGCTAGACCTTGACTACCACGTACGTCATTCCGCCTTGCCAAAACCCGGGAGATATCGGGAACTCTTCACGCTGGTAAGTCGTCTTCACGGAACGCTGTTGGAAAGATCACGACCGTTGTGGGAGATGCACCTGATCGAGGGATTGGAGAATCGCCAGTTCGCTATTTTCAGCAAAACTCACCACGCGGCAGTCGATGGAGCGCGGTCGATTCACGTGACACGAAGCATGCTGTCTTCGAACGCGAAGCGAGTGCGCTCAGAATCCCCACTATCGCTCAAATCCTGGCAGCAGTATAAGCAAGCGCTGCAGGAAGGACGCCAGGCCGAGTATACCGATGCGGAAGTTAGAAACGTTGCCGACGTACTGAAAGCGACCTATGGCAGTGGAGCGAATGCATTTAAAGCGCTCAAAGACATTGCCGGTGCTTGGTCCGGTCGTAGAGACAACTTGGCACTGCCGCACCTCAAGGTTCCCCGAAGCTCCCTGAACGGCAAAATCGACGGTGCTCGACGCTTCGTTGCGCAAACCTGGCCGTTCGATCGAATTCGAGCGGTCGGTACCGCTTTTGATGCGACCTTCAATGACACGGTTCTCGCGATGTGCGCTGGCGGACTTCGCCAGTACATGATCAATCATAGTGAGCTACCGGCAGATTCGCTGAAAACACTAGTCCCGGTGTCTTTGCGGCAAGAAGGGGATGTGGACTCCGGTAATTCTGTCGCAGGTATCAGCGCGGATCTGGCAACAACGATCGAAGACCCCATAGAGCGATTCAGAGCGATAAAGGCCTCCGTGGAGGCTGGGAAAGCCCACTATGCAGGTATGTCACCTAGAGAAGTTGAGTTGCATACGATGGCGATGGCAGCCCCAAGTATGCTCTTACTTCCTTTGGGGATGATCACACGGTTACCAGCGTACAACCTGACGATTTCAAACGTACCCGGGATGCGGGAAACCATGTATTGGAACGGCGCCCGGATGGATGGTTCCTACCCGCTTTCTATCATTACCGACGGAATGGCGCTCAATATCACCCTGGTGAGCTACGCGCAGCAAGTGGATTTCGGGATCATCGCCTGTCGACGTAGCGTGCCTCAAGTACAACGCTTAATTGACTACATGGAAGACGCGCTTGTTGAGCTTGAAGATGCAGCGGGGCTCAAAGCCCGCCCCGCCAAGCGTCGTGGCCGTGCAAAAGCAGCGAGTAAGCCAAAAGTCACCGCACGCAAGACAGCATCTGCTAAACCGGCTAAAAGACCAGCGACAAAGAAAGCTGCCAAGACGCCCAAGAAGAAAGTCGCCAGCAAAACAGTTACTCGGAAGAGAACAACACCGGCTAGCAAGCGTCCAACTACACGAAAGTAGCAAGCGCATACCAGCAAGTCCGGGCCGAAACGGAGAGGCGCTAGCCTCCATTAATACTGTCTCTTATTGGGGATCGGCTGGGCGAAATTTTATTTTTGCTTACAGACAAATTTTTCTTTATCGTTAACAAAGTCACGCTTTAAAGCAAACCACTTTGATAACGAGAATAAGATGAATGATCACCGATTACCGTACCATCTAGACAGCTGGATCGCGCTCGGAATGTTGCTTGCGGCGCTGTTGATCGCCTGGGGCTTGAGTCAAAAGTCGAGCGCGGCCCGATCTCTCGCGACCGCTACGGCGGCAACTCTGTGTGCACTCACTACCGGCTGGTTTTTATTGATTGCCAGCACGGGTATTTTCGAGAACCCTCGTCCACCGCTGTTTCCAACGGACGCGATCAAACCTACCGTGCTTTTCGTGCAAGCTGCTGTCACTTTTGTTGCAGCGGTCTTTCTATGCTGGGCTGCGGTGAAGCAGCGCCAACGGCTTAGCGCAGATCAAGGTGAACTTCGCAACTCGCAAAGCAGTTACGGCACGATCAGTCGCTCCTTGCACTGGACGACAGCGGTGCTGTTTTTGCTACTGATTCCGATGGGTGTTTTTACCTCGATGATTCCCGAGGATGTGGAGTGGCGTCAGGGCTACTACGTCGTTCACAAAACCCTTGGCTTTGTCGTTTTGTTTTTGCTCATCCTTCGCCTGTTTTGGCACTTCGCTTCACCCAAACCAAAACTTGATGGGCAGTTGACCAACTGGGAGAGGCGCTCGGCTAAAAGCGTCCACTTTTTGCTCTATGTGTTTATGATCGCGTTCCCGATAACCGGCTTTGTCATGTCGACCTTTGGCGGCAAGCTTTCTCATATCTTTATTTGGGATTTGCCGCTGTTCTGGGAGATGGATCTGGAGGCGATAAAGCCCTGGGGCTTACTACATAAGCTTGTGCTTCCCTACCTCTTTTACCTCATCATCATTGCGCACGTGTTTGGCGTTCTAAAGCATCACTTCTGGGATGGGCATCGCGAAAGCATCCGTCGAATGATGTCGTAAGGCGCTTTCACAGGCCGAACGCGCACACGGGCCGAACGCCTTCACAGGCCAAAGAGCCTGGACAAGCGATAGCACAGGGTCGAGACTCCACGCTTGTCTGGCTGCCTTTGCTTCGGCATACGCTAGTTTGTTCTACAATCACTGAGTGACAGCAGCGGTTGGACGCGGGGATCTCGGAACAGTTAGGCCCGCTCAAGTAGTAGCGCAAGTCCCTGCCCTACGCCTATGCACATGGTGCATAAGGCGTAACGCCCGCCCCGTCGTCGAAGCTCATAGCAGGCCGTCGTCACCAAGCGAGCACCACTCATACCAAGAGGATGACCGAGCGCGATCGCACCACCATTAGGATTAACCTGCTCTGCATCGTCCGCGAGCCCCAGTGACCTTGTCACCGCGAGCGCCTGGGCGGCAAACGCCTCATTTAGCTCAATGACGTCGATGTCGTCGATCTTCAACGACATTTTGTCCAACAGCTTGCGGGTCGCGGCAAAAGGACCGTAGCCCATGATGCGCGGCTCTAGAGCGCTGCTCGCCATCCCACAGACACGCGCTAGCGGAGTCAGCCCGTTCGTTTGCGCAGCTTGCTCCGAGGCTAGCAACACGGCGCAGGCGCCATCATTTACGCTGGACGCATTTCCTGCCGTTACTGTACCGCCCGCCCGAAATGGCGTAGGTAGTTTTGCCAAGGCTTCGAGGGAGGTCTGACGGCGGGGTTGCTCGTCGGTGGAGACCAGGACAGGTTCTCCTCGGCGCTGGGGAACGGAGACGTCAATGATTTCCTCTCTCAGCACACCCGCGTCTTGCGCTGCAACCGCCCGCTGCTGGGAACGCAACGCAAAGGAGTCTTGATCCTCGCGCGATACGGCAAACTGTTCCGCCACGTTTTCGGCCGTTTCCGGCATCGTATCCGCACCCCACTGCGTTTCCAGACGGGGGTTAATAAAACGCCAACCTATTGTCGTATCAAAGGTCGAGACAGATCGGTCAAAGGGTGAAGTCGCCTTCGCGGTAACGAACGGGGCCCGACTCATCGACTCCACTCCTCCGGCCAGGGCGAGCTCGATCTCGCCGCTGCGTATTGCACGAGCGGCCGTCCCAACCGCATCCAAGCCGGAGCCGCACAGTCGATTGATGGTGGTGCCAGGAATAGTTTCGGGTAATCCCGCGAGCAGCACAGCCATGCGCGCGACGTTTCGATTGTCTTCTCCAGCTTGGTTCGCACAGCCCATCCACACGTCGTCCAGCGCGGCCCAATCAAGTTGAGATTGACGCTCTCGAAGAGAAGCGATTGGAATTGCTGCAAGATCGTCAGCACGAACGGACGAGAGCGCGCCCCCGTACTTGCCGATGGGCGTTCTCACTGCATCGCAGATGTAAGCATCGGTCATTTGCATCTCCTTATTTTTATAGGCAGCCGCGCGCACTGAGAAAAATCTGCGGCAGGCTTACGCCGAAAAAGGCATAATACATTATATGTTCATAAACAAATTTAACGAGGAATAATATGGACGCAGTCAGTTATCGAGTCGACGATCGAATCGGCATTATCAGCATCTCAAATCCGCCGGTTAACGCCCTATCTCACGCGGTTAGAGAAGGTATCGTGGGGGCGTTGCAGTTAGCGGCAGAAGACGACTCGATCGCGACGATCCTAATTTGTGACGGCAGGACCTTCATTGCCGGTGCGGACATCACCGAGTTCGGTAAGCCGCCTAAGGATCCGGCGCTTGCCGACGTGCTTTTAGCCTTAGAAGCCCATCCCAAACTACTGATTGCCGCGATCCATGGAACCGCTCTGGGCGGTGGCTTAGAAACCGCCCTCTGTTGCCACTACCGGTGCGCAGTCGCCGATGCCAAGCTCGGTCTGCCCGAGGTCAAGTTAGGGCTTTTGCCCGGCGCTGGCGGAACGCAGCGAACGCCTCGCTTAGTGGGAACGGAGATGGCGGTTCAGTTGATGACAATGGGCAACCCGATTTCCGCCGAGCAGGCACTCAAAGTTGGGCTTATCGATACGGTAATCGTCGGGGACTTACTGGACGGCGCAAAAGGCTATGCGCAATCACTTGCGGACAAAGAGGCGAGCCTGCGACGCGTGCGTGATATCGCCTACGAGCTAACTGAAGAAGACCGCGAACTGATTTCAGCCACCCGTAAGACGCTCGCAAAGAAAACCCGAGGAGAAAATGCGCCGCAACGTATTCTCGATTGCATTGAGGCTGCGGCAACGCTTGAGTTCGATGCGGGCTTAGCAAAAGAACGAGAACGGTTCGTGGAGTGCATGGAAGATCCGCAATCCGCTGCACTCCGGCATATGTTCTTTGCCGAGCGTCAGGCCGCAAAAGTAAACGACCTGGACCCAAGCGCCGACATCCAAGAAGTCAGCACGGTAGGAATTATTGGTGCAGGAACCATGGGTGGCGGTATTGCGATGAGCTTTGCGGAGGCGGGTTTCGACGTCACCTTGCTCGACATGGATCAAGAAGCGGTCAATCGAGGTCTCGCCAAAATCGATCAAAACTACAGTATCAGCATTAAACGCGGACGATTTAGCGATGAATCCGTCGCCGAGATACGAGCGCGAATCACCGGTGCTACGGACTATTCAGCACTCGCGAGTATGGACCTGATCATCGAAGCCGTGTTCGAAAATCTGGCGGTTAA
Source organism: Pseudomonadota bacterium (assembly GCA_039024595.1). Taxonomy (GTDB): domain Bacteria; phylum Pseudomonadota; class Gammaproteobacteria; order Pseudomonadales; family Halieaceae; genus Congregibacter. The sequence goes on from JBCCQO010000060.1 coordinate 8,104, forward strand.
ACAAGAGGTGTTCAAAAGCCTGGATGGCGTCGCCAAAGCCGGCGCTATTCTCGCCAGCAATACCTCTTACCAAAGCATAGATGACATTGCGGCGGCGACGAGTAGACCAGAGTCGGTAGTGGGAATGCATTTCTTTAGCCCGGCAAATGTCATGAAACTTCTTGAAGTGGTTCGCGGTGAGCAAACGTCAGATAGTGTGATCGCAACTGCGATGAACATCGGCAAGCGTATTCGCAAGGTGCCCGTGCTGTCCGGCATGTGCTATGGCTTCATTGGCAATCGAATGTTGCGACCCTATGGCCGAGAAGCGGCTCTATGCCTGATTGAAGGCGCTTCCCCCGCGCAGATTGACCGGGTTATGCAGGAGTGGGGGATGGCGATGGGCCCTCTGGCCGTCAGTGATCTGGCCGGATTGGATATCGGCTACAAGGCTCGCGAACAGCTCAGCGAAGAAGAAAAAGGACCCAAAGCCGCCTACCTAATCGCAGATCGGTTGGTCGAGGCCGGTCGCCTCGGGCAAAAGTCCGGGTCCGGCTATTACCGCTATGACCCGGATACACGAGCCAGAATCGATGATCCGGAGGTTATGGATATCGTGTCGACAGCAGCGGCTGAGCTAGGCATTGAGCGCCGCTCAATTGAAGACCAGGAAATACTCGATCGGCTGCTGCTTGCCTTAGCCAATGAAGGGGCGCGTGTTCTCGGAGAAGGCATAGTGCAGCGCTCCAGCGATATCGACGTCGTATACTGCTATGGCTATGGCTTTCCTCGTTTTCGCGGCGGCCCTATGCACGTAATTGAAAGCCAGGGCCTGGCTACGGTCGTTGAGAAAATTGAAGCGTATGCCCAGTCCCTTGATCCCGCGCTGTGGCAGGTAGCGCCCCTTCTCAAGGAACTCGCTGAAACCGGTGGAACGCTTTCTTCCTGGAAACCCGCGGGTTGACGATGTAAAAGTGCATCAAGCGGTGGTTGCTACGCGGCCACCGCGAACCCGCCGCGCTACTTGTAGAGCGCAGACTACCGCCGTACCACCGACCACGAGCGCGCCGACCGCCAGGCTTTGGTAGCCGAATTGCTGCACCAGCACACCACCTAAAATAGGGCCGATAGCCGAACCCATCATGTTCATCGCCGGAGTAGCGGCCACTGCACGACCGCTGGGTTCCCGTTCTGCGAAAAATCCAAAGGCGAACACATGAGTAAACACGATTAGGAAAGGATAGATCGCGACCGCGATGAAATACGCGGGGAAAAGCCCCACAGAAACCATCAGCAAAGCAAAGCCTATTTGCAGCGACGGACCTAGCATCATTACCGTTGGTGGAGCGAGGCGATTCTGTAGCTGCATCGCCACGAAGCCCGGGACAAGGTTAACGATAGCCGTCACCAGCAGTACGGAAGCAATCTGTCCCGCACTAAAACCGTGGAACTCAATCCCCATGCGTTCCACGAAACTGAACAACATCGCCTGCAATAAGGACATCAACGATATACAGACTATGCCGAACCAGACCTCGCTCGGAAATCGGAGCGACGCTTTGCCCTGCGTCGACCCTGTGCCCTTCGTTGGGTCCGTGCTGGCCACAGCCTCTCTATCCGCCGCTTCTTCACCCACCATGCCCCCGCGCGGGAATGCCACGCTAGTTACAACGCCGGCAAGAAACATAATTGCGCTAATCACGAGAAACACGGACGGTGGTCCCTGCGCTTCAATCAAGGGAGGCACAATCCCGATAAACACGACAGCAGAAGCACCGAGGCTGATTTGAGCAATGCCAAACAAACGGTGTGGTGACGCGGAGCGTCCAATCGTGCCGTGGGTAAAGGAAAGACTCATCCCCGTTGCTAAGCCACCGATAGCGTGCAGCGCTGCCAAAATTGGGTACGCACCGTTTTGCGAAATCAGCACAAAGCAAATAGCCGACAGAAAATAGCCGAGCGGCACGGGAATAGCTGCGCGCACTCGATGAAATCTTGCAGACCAAAACAGACTCGATACCACCACACCGATTAAGAACAACGTCGCCAACCCGCCCGCCTGTTGCGGAGAGAATTGGTAGTGGGAAATCAGTACGCCGACCCAGAACGGAAGTGCGGCAAGGTCTATCATTCCTGCGATATGGCCGGTACACAGGGCGATTCGACCTTTTAAGCTGTCTATGTCTGCCATTGAGCTACTCCAATAGTCGCTTTCAGTTCGGCTTCATCGACTCGGGTTTGTTAGTGGATTGAGTACTCATCCCGTAGCCAGTACTAATCTCTTTGCAGCCATGTATGGCAGTTCACCGCCTGCAGAAGCTGTGTGAGCGGTCCGTGGTCCGCCAACGGCTGGTATTTATCGCGGAGCGCCTCTAGCGACTTCGCGTGATACTTCTGCGGTTTTTGCGTCCATGCGCCATCAACCAGGGCGACAGTAAATTCTGGGTCCCCCGCGAGCAGGGCTTTTCGATTAGCATCAGACCAAGGCAGAAAGCGGTCACCTACTTGCGCCTTCAACAGGGGTGCCAAGGTCCCTTGGAGTGATTCCCAGCTTTCGAAATCGCCCTCCACACGAGGAAACAGCATGCGCTGAATCCAGGCGAGCACCGATGGGTACGCCGCGCTGATCATTGCGCCACCAGTGGGGTCGGTCCAGGCGTTATAGATTTGTGGAGCCAAACCAAAATCGGCCATGGCTGGACGATCGCCCAGCAAATAGCAACGGTTCTGCAGGTGAAGTTCCAGTTGTTGAAGCGCTTGATCAAAGCCGCTTTCAATCTGCGGCGCCGTGCTGTCGTTGGATCCTACGAACCAGACGCGATCCACCATTCGCTCTCGTACCGCACGTGCAATCTGTTCGCGCTCGGCTTCGGGCGCAGCAGCACTGCGAACGCTCGCAAGACGCCAGGCTGAACTGAGCTGATCGACATCACGAGCCCAGCGTAGATGGAACATCCATTTGTTGCCCCACTCATCGCCGAATTCTTCCAGCAAGGAGGATAAGAAGGCGAGAGCTGGGTCGTCCGGCTGTACGCTCGGTTCCGCAATCTGGGACTCGATGCGTTCGAGAATCGGTGTCGAATCCTGCATACCCGTCCCATCCGGGGAGACCAGCAGCGGTATGACGGGGATCTTGAACAGCGCCTTGTACTCTTCTTGAATTGCGGGGGTGCGGACGATCCACTGATGGGCTATCCCCTTAAAGCGAAAATAAGAACGCACCTTTACAGAAAAAGGTGACATCTCGGCGCCGATAATTTTATAGAGTTCGCTCATTCGTCCTTCCTGGTTTTATCTTGGGCCCGATCGACCGAGCGTCATTTGCTCTCGCTGTGGGGTTGCCTACCGAACACAGCAAAGCGTGGACTGCCTAACCAGCGGGCATCACCTAACCAGCGGGCATAAGTAGTTCGATTTTTTCTTGCCAAGGCCGCACTGTTTCGAGCCTCACCTAGCTTCTGACTGATCAAGTCATGCTTGCTCGAGCGCCTCGGCCGCCACGGTGAAGGAAGCTTCGGTCGATGCCTCAATGTCTGCGAGCGTGAAGCCAGGCATAAGCTTTACGAGGTGGAGGCCTTGCTCAAGAAAGTGAAAGACCGCGCGGTCGGTGATTAGCACGTCGACCACTCGCTCGGCTGTCAGCGGAAGATCGCAGCGCTCAACGACTTTTGAGCGCCCTTCCCGATCGCAATGCTGCATGGTGACGATTAATCGCCTAGCCCCAGATGCAAGGTCCATCGCACCACCGACTCCGAGAAGCGGTTTACCGGGTACGGCCCAGTTTGCGAGATTCGCGCTCGCATCGACTTGGAGGCCTCCAATAATAGCCACGTCTATATGGCCGCCACGGATCATGCCGAAAGAGTCGGCG
>JBCCQO010000061.1:0-11924 GCA_039024595.1 Pseudomonadota bacterium
AACAAATTTGGAATTTTCAGTTAGTTTAAGTTTTCTTAATGGTTGCTTTATTATAAGTATTAAATTTTTAAGCTGGGCTCCAAATGAATGCGACTTTTGTTTCCAATCCGTCCCGGCTTTAACGACGCCCGTTACTCCGATTAAATGACCCCAAAATCCATGGATGTCATTCGAGTAAGCCTGAACGATGCAACCGGCTCCGTCGAGGATTTCTGCTTCATGCTCTGGATGCAGTAGCTCTATAAATGCCTGTACGGTGCCCCTCTCCAGGGCACGTTTTGCCTCCAAGAGCTGCCCATCCGGTGTGACCTGGCCGGTTGCGACCGCCGGTTGGAATGAGGAGATGCGCCCGGGGAAGATTGCGTTTTGAAAGAGGATGTTTGCATTTGGTTCACAGGCGACTTCAACTGGCATCTGATCGTATAAAACGTTGCGAGACACCTGGTGAAAACCAGCCACGATACGAACCGGTTCATCTTTCACACGATCCGGAATGATCACCATCGCGGGACTGAACACCAATGTGGTCGCTGGGCTACCAAGACTCAAGGCAAGCTGCGTGACCGTTCCGTCAACAAAACTTCTGACTTCTGTAAACCCGAGCTGAGTCTTGGCGGACTCAATAGCCGCTAGGGCCGCGTTGCGTTCCGCAAGAATACCTTCTCCGACGGTTATCTCGGCGAGGTCTAATTGCGCGAGCGCCGCATCAAGATCTGCCTGAGCAGCCGCTACGGCGGTTTCCGTTTCCAGCAGTGAGTTTTGCGAGGCGAGGCCGCGCTGAGCGAGTTCCTGCGCGTCTGCGAGTTGTTCTTCGAGTTTTCGCAACTGGGCTTGAATCTCATCGACCTGCGCCTGTGCGACCAGTCGGTCGTCTCCCGCCTGGGCCTCCTTGGCATCCAGAATTCGAAGTTCTGCCTCTGCCTGACGCAGTGCGGCGCGCTGAGCGCTGTCTTCTATGCGGAAAAGTAAGTCGCCCACACTCACGCGCTGTCCGTTGCTCACGGCGATCTCCGTCACCGGGCCACTCGTTTGCGCGACTACTGAAACCGTGCGAAACGGAACGATGCTCGCGTAGGTCTTGGGATGGAAGTAGAAAATAATCAGGAACAATGTAAACGCTAACACCGCCCACAGAAAAACCGCCGTTTTCATGTTCCATACGGTCAGAGCCTCCCCTCGCTTCTTCAGTTGCCAGTACCGAATGAGGACCGGAAAGGATGTGAACATAAGTTCAAACATCGTTATCTACATCCTCGGCCAGTGCTTCGCTAGTAGCTTGGGTGGTGGGGGAAGGTGCTTTATGAACGCTCGCCCGATAACGCGACCAGTCCGCGGCCAGCGCAATAAGAATCGCGCACAGCGGCAAAAACAGATGAAAGTGATCTAGAGGAAACACTTCGTAGATCAGGGCAATCGCCAGCATTGTGGGTATGGTTCGAGCTAGGGGTGTTCCCCGGGATTGATGCTCTGCCCAGCGATCGAAGGATGCGTAAAGAAACACGACGCCATATAAGGCCGCAAGCAGGAGCGCGACCACGAACCAGGCTGCTATGTCGGTGCCGCCCGGTTCGACAAACCAGCTTGGCGTTGAGCTTAAATCAGCAGAAACTGCGGACACATACACCTCATTAACGTTTTCAAAGAAGCACCATCTGATCATCGAGCTCGGCAACAAAGTGAAGATAGCCGCACGCCATCAATTTATCGAACACCCGATCCAGGGTCACTCAAAATTCTGATTGTCTCGATGTTCGACAACCGAAAGACAACCGAAAGACAACCCAAATAAGTGACGTTGATTAAAACTCTTAGCAATAATCCGCCGCAACTACTGCTCAACCCAACCCAAGCCCTCACCGAAGTTGAAGCGATGAATGGGCTCTATTTTGGGCCGCTTCATCACTGCTTCTGCTATGGCTATGAGCTTTGGGCAAGTCTCACTGATCTCATCAAGCTCCTCAAACCAGTTGATAAACATCCAGAGATACAGGTCCACGATCGTTAGCGTATCGCCAAAGAAAAAGCTGGCATCGCTGCAGGCACTCTCGAGGATCCTATAGTTCTCCAAAACGAAAAGTTCTGCGGCATCTTCTACGTGTTGAGGATTCCCAATGACATAGCGGTGCGGATAGTTCTTTCTCAATTCACCTTCGTAAATATTGGCCAGTAAAAAACTCATCCACTGGTCAAGCCTTGCGCGCTCAAAGGTTCCCGGGGTAAAAGCGAGGCCCGACTGAGGGTGGCTGTCTGCTAAATGCATCAGGATCGCCAGAGTCTCCGTCAGGCAGGATCCGTCCTCAAAAAGAAGTGCAGGTATCTGCCCCCGAGGGTTGATCTGCAAGAAGTCGCGATCGACGATGCCATCGTCGGTGTACTCAACCAACATTCGCTCAAAGGGAAGATCAAGCTCTGCGAGGGCCGCCTCTACGCAGGCCGACCCCGAACCCGGATTCGCGTAAACTCTCATAGACAATGTGTTCTCTTACGGTTTCGGGACAGCCTTATAGCGTGGGTGAGTGAGGGCTACTTGTGCCAACGATGATCGCAGCGCGCGTCACTCTACCGCGCGTTCTTTAGCTCGTTGGAACGCCGGCCGTTCCAGGTTCCGAGCGAGGTAGGCGCCGAGGCTAGGGTAAGGCTCCAGCAGACCCAAGGTCGCGGCCATTGAGACCATATAGGTAATGCCAAAATCAGCACCGGTCATCCGATCACCTAAGATAAACGCGTTGTCGCCCAACTTGTCGCTGATATGAGCAAAGTGCAACGCAACCTCCGGATCGGCAAAGCCGTCCAGTAGTGGTTGGCCGCCGGTTCGCATCGATAGCAGCTTCATTAGCAAGGGCGAGAATACCGAACCCTCCGGGTAATGAAGCCACTGCGTATATTCCGCCCAGGCGGCATCGCCTTTATCAGGCCCGAACACACCGTCGGCATCATATTTTTTCAGTAGGTAGGCGGTTATGGCGCCGGACTCGGACAGAATCATTCCATCGTCTTCGATCACCGGCGACTTTCCAAGAGGGTGGATATCACGTAGCTCCGGCGGCGCTCGCATCGTTTCTGGGTTGCGATGATATTCGATCAAGTCGTAATCAATACCCAGCTCTTCCAATTGCCAGACAGTAAAAATAGACCGGCCTATTCGCAGGTGGTGGATGGTTAGCATTTTCTTTAAATTTCCTTATTTTTCATGGTAGTTCTTCTTTGGAGACTAGGGATCACGGCCACTTATTGTCAATGAGGTTTGCTGTGCAGGATCATTGCCGAGAGTTCTAAACAGATTAACAGCTTGAAAAAGATGCACCGTTTCGTCAGTGAGCCGAGCACGTACAAGACAACGTAAAATGTCCGAATACCGTAGACTCTAGCTCTCGCCTACAAGCGACCCCTTCGACTGTTATTGGACGGCTATGAATACTCAGGCAACTTCGATTCCTGATCTCGCAAATGAACTCCCACCCGATGCCGGAGACGTGCCGGCTTGGTTTGAAAAAGCGCTGCTGATACCTCGAGAGGAGGGCTGGGTTGAATCGGGTGGTTGTGACCTTCACTACTTCCGTTGGGGAGACCCTAGTAACCCTGGCCTATTGCTCATGCACGGTTTTCTCGCGCATGCGCGCTGCTTCGCGTTTATTGCGCCGTTTCTCGCAGAGCGATATCACGTCGTGGCCTTCGACCTATCTGGTATGGGTGATTCGGGCGTGCGCGAGTCATACCCAGATACGGTTCGAGCTGCCGAAGTCGAGGATGTGGCGCGCGCGACTGGTCTATTTGAGCATGAGGTTAAGCCGATTGTTATCGCGCACTCCTATGGTGGCCATGTAGCACTAACCGCTATGGAGCATAGGCATTCGTTGTTTGGCGGCGTGGTCATCTGCGATCTAATGGCCCTACGCCCCGAAAAATTGGAAGCACATTTCAAAAACGGCAAGCCCATGCGCTCTGATCGCAACCGCCCTAACCGTGTTTATCCTGATTATGAAGCTGCAAAAGCCCGGTTTGTGCTGTCACCGAATCAACCGGTCAGCGTTCCCTGCCTGTTCGACTATATGGCTTATCACTCGCTTAAACAGGTCGAAGGAGGTTGGACCTGGAAGTTTGATACCAGCGTGTTCGACAGCGACTTTGGTGCTCCAGAAAGGATGCTGCAACAGGGCAAGAAAATAGCAACTGCCCCCGGTCGTAAAGCAATTGTCTATGGACAGGAGAGCGTACTCTTTGACGACGATTCTGCGGACTACATTCGTGAGTGCGGAGGAATCGACATACCGACCGTGGCTATACCGGGTGCCCGGCATCATTTAATGCTGGATGAGCCTATTGCCTTCGTGAGCGTGTTGCGCTCCATTTTGGCGCAGTGGGAGGTGCAGGACTTGCGGCGCTGAGTTCACGCATTTAATTAAGTCAGCTACTGAAGCAGCCGCCCTTCATTAGTAACGTCAATCGAACAACCTGCGCCACCAAGCACGTTTCTTCTGTTCCCTGCGCGAGCTTTTTTGAGCATCAGCCGGTTTGTGCGCAGCAGGTATGCCAAACTCGCGGTAGTAGCGTTCCCACTCATGTGGTGTAAGCGTTCGTGGAACATAGTCTTCGTTCGTGTGCGCGAGCGATATGTCCTGCAAATCCAGAGCAGGTTCCGTTTTCTTGTTCCGGGGCTTCTCGTTGTGCTCAAGAGCCTCTCTAATCAGGCGTTGATGCCGAGTTTCCATTTGGCACTGCTCTCAAACTTACTTACAGACTAAACCTTAACCAAAATTGTAGCGACTTTCGCCGAGGGCCGATCCGTTGGTGCAGGGGTGTAGGACAGGTCGCGTATGTGTAAAATAGAATCATTCTCAATAATTGTTTGTTCTCAATTATTCGATTCTTAATCACCGGATTCCTTCATGCCAAATCTGACTCTGGCGAGACGCTGCGGATCGGCGGCGCTTGCTCTCTTGCTTGTTTTGACTTTTTCCTTAGGCAGTGCTCGCAACGCCTATTCGCGCGAGGCGTCTGCGGGCGCTACAAACGAGTTTCGCATTCCCGCTGGGTCGCTCGTGGATGCGTTGGCAGCCTTCGAGAGGCAATCTGGCGTAAAAGTGTTTTTGCCTGGCCCGCTTGGCTCGGACGTTGCTATCGCTGCCGTCGAAGGGCGGCAAAGCGATCAAGCGACGCTAGAACAACTGCTCCTGGGAACAGGATTACGTGCTGTGCCCACTTCTGGGGGTTATCGGATAGAGGCCATTGAAGAACTGCTGGTGTTTGGCACGCGCGCGGCTCGGTACGAGGCGCTGACCGCTTCCTCTGTGACAGGGACGGATGCGTCTCTCTTCGATACCGCTCGGTCCATTCAAGTTATTCCGGAGCAGATTATTCTCGACCAGGAGGCGACCGACCTGAGGGAAGTCCTGCGCAACGTTAGCGGTGTTCAAGCACGCAATGAGTCTGGGGGCGCTACGGACTCATTCATAATTCGCGGCTTTGAGACGGTAAACATCTGGCGCGACGGACTTCAGATATCGCGTAATAGTCAGCGCCTACAGACGGCAAACATCGAACAGGTTGAAGTCGTTAAGGGTCCGGATGCCTTGCTATCGGGGACCTCAAGTCCCGGTGGACGAATCAATGTTGTGACTAAGCTGCCAAAAGCCGATCCCCGGCGCACCGTGTCGGCAACCTTTGATGAATACGGTCGACAGGAGCTGATGCTTGACGTCACTGGCCCCTTGAATAGCGATGGCAGCCTGCTCTATCGGTTTGTGGGGTTTACGGAAGACTCCGAACTCTTTAGAGAAACGGACAGAGCCGCAGAGGTGCGCCGGGACCTCATTGCGCCCTCGCTGACCTGGTTGATTGATGAGAAGAATCGAATTAGCGCGGCCTTTGAATACTCAGAAGGGGAACTGCCCTTCGACGAGGGAATGGTTGTTGTGGGTGATACCGACGGCAATCTTGCGATTCCCGACATCGACACACGCATTCGTTTCGGGGAGGCCGAGGATCGAAACAATACCGACAGCTACACCCTTAGACTTGACTACGAACACCGCTTTAACGAGCGCTGGCAGTTAGATGCGGACCTCAACTACCAAAAGACCCAAACGCAGTCTTTCGCTAACCTGCCCATTGGCGGTTTAAACGATGTTGCCTCTGGCCTGTTTCCCCCTGGATTTCTAGACAGCTTTCCCTTTGTTACCACCTTACTCATAAATTCCCTGCTCGATCCGAGCACACTCACCAGCACCTTCGTTCCAGAAAGTGGGACCTTGGCTCGAGGGGCACAGCTCTTCGATAATGAAAATCGAAGGCTGCTAGGAAACCTTCAGCTATCCGGTCGCTTCCCGCTAGGCGCCACCGAACACAACGTCGTGGCGGGGGTGAATTACATCAATCGAGAGTTTGAGGCGACTGGTAGCAGTGCGTTTGTTTCCGCATCAGAAGCCGGCGCAGGGGTCATACCCGGGTTCCCTTCTTTGCCCATGGGAAGCGTGGTGCCTAATTCATCCGGATTCAATATCTTCGATCCCGTATACGGTCTGCCCGGTTCGAGTCTTGCTGAGCAGGCACCGAATATCGACAACGAAAACGAGAGTAGTCAGCTGGGTTTTTACGTTCAGGACAGGGTAACTATCGGCGATAGTTGGATACTGACCGCGGGCTTACGACAAGACACCTTTGACGCAACGTTTGAGAGCACGCAGTTTTTTACTCCGCTCCCCGGTACTGGCGGTGTTGTTCTTCTGCCAATTCCGGCAAGCAGTTCTCGCGAAGATGACGATGACTCAGCTTTATCGATCAACGCCGGTGTCATGTTCCGACCCACCGAGGAAGTCTCGCTGTTTGCAAGCTATAGCGAGTCTTTCCAGCCAAACAACGCAAGTACGAACCGAGTTACCGGTGCGCAAGTTTTACTCGACCCGCGAGACGGCGAGCAATTCGAGCTCGGTGTTAAGGGCAGCTTTTGGAACGACAAGCTATTTTTTAATCTCGCCTGGTACGACATTACTTTGACCAATGTGCCCTTTGGGGAAGATGCGCTTACCGGTGTAGCGCAATTGGACGGAGAACAGGAATCCCGTGGAGTTGAGTTAGACGCATCAGTGCAGTTCTTCGATGGCCTAAGCCTGATTTTCAACTATGCGCGGACCATCGATGCGCAGGTAACCCGTGGGGTTAATGAGGGTAACCGCATTCGTCAAACCCCAGAAAACAGCGGTAGTGTGTGGGCGACCTATGAGTTTACCGATGGGCTGCTTAGCGGCTTAGGTCTTGGTGGTGGCGCTACCTACGTCGGTGATCGTTTCACCAGCAGCCGTAATATTTTCGAGCTTGAGAGCTATACGGTCGTTGACCTCACCGCCTTCTACTACCTACCGGTTTCGCAGCGATCTCAACTTCGCTTCCAGCTTGGGGTCAAGAACCTGATGGATGAAGAGTACTTCACTCCGAACAACGGCACTTTATCCTTGGGTGTTGGGCAACCGAGAACGATTTTCGGCAGCGTGGGCTATGAGTTCTGACAGAGGGATTCATCGATTGGCGCGTTGCGTCACGTAAAACACTCAGCGGGTACTGGGCATTACCGTTTCCTGATCGGCGAGAGCGAATCACCAACAGAAACGAAGCCGTCTTTGACGATGCGGCACAAGACGCCCCGTAGTCGATGGCGGCGGTGATCTCTTTGCGCAACTAAGCGAAGTGCGTCTTTCCCATAGCGTTCCGCCCACTGGCTGCATCCGTAATTGGGCACATTACTGACTTGGACTATCGCAGTTCCCAGTTGAAGCTGCTGCCCTACCGGTAGGTTGTTCTCGCTCAGATCTAGGTCTGCGATCACCGTATCTCCGGGGTGAATCCCATTCTCGCCCCCGCAGATGCTATCGAAGATTCGCTTGGGCAGTATGCTCACTTGAACCTCTGGGCTCGGCGAGCCGTCCTTGAGTGATAGCCAAGTACCTTGCTCCCAGTTGTCGCCCACCGCTCCCCGTTTGACACTGAGCTCCAAGGTAGCAGGGAACAATCGTTGGCCCTCTTCGGGTCGAACGCACAGAAGTGCGATCGGACCGGAGTCACTTGGCGCGGCCAGAATATGTTCCATCTCAGCATTCAATTGTTCTAGCGTCTTCACGGTAGCGTTCTTTACAACTAGGTGTTTGATGGATTCATACTACAGAAAACGATCGAATAGTCTGTAACCGGATGGAAAAGATTCGAGTCGGCCGCCTCAAACCTCTTGCGTTAAAAACCGGTTAAGGTTTTGGAAGTTTGATGCTATGAGCCTGTAACAGGATGAACTGCTAGCCTCACTGCAAACCGACTAAAACCTCGACAGCAAAATAAGCAAGAGAAAAACGATTGCGCTCCAGCTCAGGTAGGAAGCGCGGTACTTCACGGCAGCTTGCGGTAGTTCCATGAAATAGATCATGACGAGTAGTACCTTGAAAAACGCTATTCCCAGTGCGATCTCCGTAAGGTACCGCGCCGTTGAAGCTCCACTTGCGCCGACAGAAAGGAGCGTTGTGACGCAAAGCGCCACCCAGACCAGGGTAAGTTTTATTCTCGGTTCAAGCACAAGCCATCTAGCCAATGAGATAAAAAAGCGCAAAGAGTACGATCCAGAGCAGGTCCACCATGTGCCAGTAGATGGCTCCTCCCTCAAGCATGCGCAGATGGCGTTCACCTAGCTCATCTGTCTTTATCGACAGGGCCAGCAAACCGAGCAGCAGTAGCCCAATGAGCACGTGAACGAAGTGGATACCGGTGAATACAAAATAAAACATGAAGAAGTCGGTCTCGTCCGCAGCGACCCCAGCCCGCAGTTTTAGGTAGTACTCAGTGACCTTGCCCGTCATAAACACCAACCCCAAGCAGGCAGACACCCAGATCGCCCGTCTTGCGCTTAGGGCAGCGCCTTGTCTCGCGCTGTGAATTCCCAGGGCCAAAATCCAGGAACTGGTTAGCAGAGCGAGCGTGTTCGCGGTGCCGAGCTGCGTATTAAGACTCTGTTGCGCGCTTTGAAAGACGGATACCGAGTCTGATCGATACACCATGAAGGTAATAAAGAACAAAGCGAAGACAATGAGATCGCCAAGTACAAACAGCCAGATTCCATCTTCCGCTGGCGATCTTTGCTCCTCAATTCGAAGTGCGCTGCTTTTCACTAGCTCGTTGCTTTGCGGCTGCGGGGTTAGGAATCGGTGTTAATCGCCTTTGTTACGGCCACGGCCATCACAAACAGCCAGCTAAGAAACAAGGTGAGAGCGAGCCAAAACACCAGAACGCCATCCCAAGAAAACGGCCCTGTCTTAAAAAAGGTGATTAACGCTCCCGGTAAAAACAGGATAGCGATCCAGATATTGAAGTAGCCCACCCAGCGTTCGAACAGCGGCTTCTCGCGCTGGTCTAGAAGTACTACAAGGCCTATCGCCAGGGCCTGGGCGGTTAACAGGGTGGCGGGCATGAGCAAGAGGAACCACCCCAAGTCATTGAGCGCCTGTATCTCCGTCGCCTCTCGTTCTGGGCGAAAAGCGGCTAACGACCAGGCGGCCGCAACAAAGATAAACAGAAAGTTCCCACAACTCCCAAAGATCGCCTGTAGCGTGGAGAGTATAGGCGGACCAACCTCAATGCGACGAAGCTGCATGGATATCGCCGCGATCCAAAGCATCATTAGCACGCTTGCCTGCATCACCAGCGTGCCGCCAATTCGAATTACCAGCCGATTCTCGTCATAGTAGCGAGCGACCTCGTTCGCATCGAGAGCGGCTGGTAAAGGTGGGATAAAGCCCAGTAATAGGAAGCTGATGAGCATGATCAGCGCGAACATCGGGCCGCTCCAAATGCAGACCTTCTGAATGAGATTGCTCATAAGGACGCTCCGTTCCCTCTACCCGATTGTTATGTGATTCCGACGACTTCCCAGCCAGACGCGTTGCCTGTGAAAGACGTACGCTTAAGGGAATACTACAGCGCTCGCGAAGGATCAATGACCAAGAGGTTATTGATTTTTTGCTCCTGATCGAAAGGGACCTAGACTCCAATCGCGAGTCAGCACCTTTTTCCATTTCTAGCTAGCCAGTGATTTCCAAGGCTATAACGCTAAGTCAGCAAACACGGGCGCATGATCGGATGCGGTGAGTCCTTCCTTCTTCTTTCGGAAGTCTCGATCAATCGTTACGTCCTGAATCGAATCAGCAACGGCGCGATTGTCCAGTACGAAGTCAATCCGCAAACCCTGATTGCGATAAAAAGATCCACCGCGATAGTCCCACCAAGAAAATGCGGCTTGCTCCGGATAGCGCTCTCGGTAGAGATCCACTAAATCTAAGTCCATCAAGGTGTCGAAGCGCTGGCGCTCATCTACCGTATGAAAAACCTCGCCGTCGCCGTCCTCGCCACGCCAACTATCCACGGGTGTGGGTACAATATTGAAATCTCCGCAAAGGATTCGTCGGGTCGCTTGGCCCGATCTGTAATGACGCGTCAGGCTGTCATACCAATTTAGTTTCTTCGGAAAATCATCGTGGCTTACGCTCTTCCCGTTTGGGCAGTAAACGGTCGTGAATTCGAGGTCCCCAGCAACACGAGCGGTGATAAGACGCGCCCCAAAGTCTTCTTCTCCCGGTAGGCCAGCGGTGACTAGCTCGGCGGGTTCGCGCGTGAGAATGGCGACACCGTTCCAGCTCTTCTGGCCGTGGACCAAGGCGTGATAGCCCAACTCGCGAAAGAACTCATGGGGAAAGAGTTCCGTTGGGGTTTTCAGCTCTTGAAGGCCAACAACATCTGGCTGACGCTCTTTCAACCATAAAGCCATGAACTCCTGGCGTGCCCTCAAGCCGTTGATGTTCCAGGTGGCTACCCGCATTAGTCTGTTCCTATTCCAAGAAGTAAGCTCGGCGCGCATGTTCTATCAGAACCCCTACAAAGGGAACCGGCAATCGGAGCCCCTAAGTGAAGAGCAACAAATCAGCGAGCGTGTTTTGGCATACACTAACGCGATGGTCTGCTTATCTAAACACTTTGTAAGGGCGACGAGCCCAGTATTCGCGCTGCTCCTGGGCGTCTCCTTGGTCCAGTTTTGTCGTGCCGAAGAGGCTCCGCTGAAGCCCAGCTACGAATCGGTATTCGCCGGTTTAGCCCTAGACTGTATCCATAGGGAGTACAGCAACAAAGTCGCCCTATATATGAATAGCGAAGAAGATCTGAAGCCGCCTCGCGCCTTGTATCCATCCTTCTACGGATGTTTTGACTGGCATTCTTCTGTGCATGGTCACTGGCTCTTGGTGCGACTGCTCAATACGGGCAAGCAAGAATTGGATAGGAAATTCATCGTCTCCAAACTGGGCGAGAGTTTTCGTGCAGAAAACATTGCCGGTGAGCTGGCCACCTATCAGCGCCCGGGGATGGCGTCCTTTGAGCGGCCCTATGGGATAGCCTGGTTACTCCAGCTGACCGCTGAACTGCGCGAGTCTTCCATTCCTGAAGCCGAGGGATGGCTGCAGAATCTACTACCGCTGGAGCAGCAGGCGTTACAAAACATGAGCGATTGGCTCCCAAAGCTGACCTTTCCGATTCGCACCGGTGAGCACAGTCAAACTGCTTTTGCTTTTGCTCTGATGCTGGATTGGAGCCGTATTGCAGGAAACGAGGAGTTCGAACGGCTGCTCACACGACGAGTACGGGAGCTGTATCTTGAAGACAAAGGCTGCCCTCTCACCTACGAACCGTCCGGCCAGGACTTTCTATCGCCTTGTCTTGCCGAAGCAGATCTGATGCGCCGAGTTATGGATGAGACCACCTTCGCGCGATGGTTGACGGAGTTCTTTCCTTCGCTGACGCCAGGGAGTGCTGAAGACTGGTTAACTCCCGGAGTGGTTACAGACAAAAGTGACGGCAAGCTCGCTCATCTGGACGGTCTCAATATCAGCCGCGCCTGGATGCTT
>JBCCQO010000062.1:0-11860 GCA_039024595.1 Pseudomonadota bacterium
CACAGGTCGTGACGACCTGTGGTCACCACATCAATGGATTCGCCGGAATGGTTGATGCTTGCGCCTGAGGTTGTGATGCTGGAAGTGGGCTTTAAGGCGAGACTCACGCTGATCTCTTGGCCGCTGCTGATCCCGCCAAGTACACCTCCCGCGTTATTACTACGAAACCCGCTGGGGTCAATCTCATCGCGGTGTTCCGAGCCATGCTGCTCAACGCTGGCAAAACCCGCCCCTAGCTCCACCGCCTTAACGGCGTTGATGCCCATCATCGCTGAGGCAATATCCGCATCTAGCCGATCAAACACCGGTTCACCTAAGCCGGGAGGCACACCGGTGGCAACAACGTTGATGCGCGCCCCTATCGAGTCTCCGCGCTTTCGCAACGCCTGCATGAACGCTTCCATTTCTTCGACTTTAGCTGGATCGGGGCAGAAGAAAGGATTGCTCTCTACCACCTCCCAATCGACAACCTCAGCGGCAATAGGCCCTAGCTGTTTAAGGTAGCCACGAATCTGAATGCCAAGGGTGGCTAAATACTTCTTTGCGATCGCGCCTGCGGCAACCCGCATTGCTGTTTCCCGTGCAGACGATCGACCACCACCCCGATAATCCCTGCGCCCGTATTTATGCATGTAGGTGTAATCCGCATGGGCCGGGCGAATTTGATCCGCTATTTTGCTGTAGTCCTTAGAACGCTGGTCCTCGTTTTCAATCAGTAGGCCAATAGGTGTACCGGTCGTCAGACCCTCGAAAACACCCGATAGGATTTTCACCGAGTCGGACTCGCGGCGCTGTGTCGTGTAGCGCGACTGACCGGGTTTGCGACGGTCAAGATCGACTTGTAAGTCGGACGAATCCAACGGCAAACCCGGAGGGCAACCATCAACAATCGCGCCGATGGCCAAACCATGGCTTTCGCCAAAGCTTGTCACCGTGAATAATTTTCCAAAGGTGTTACCGGCCATGAGCGTTCTCTAATCAACTAAGCGGCGCATTATAATAGGCAGACACCCGTTCGAGCGTGTTCTTTTCCAACACTAATATACCGTGCCCACCTTCGCTAAAGTCCGCCCATGCGAGGGGGTAGTCGCTCAGCTCCCTGTCGAGCGCTTGCCAGCTGTTTCCCAGCTCAAGAAAGAGTACGCCTTCCTCCGTCAAAAAGTGATGCGCGTCGCGCAGGATTCGGCGCGCGATGTCGAGTCCATCGGCCCCGGCACCCAATGCGATTGCTGGCTCAGCCTGGTATTCCGCCGGCATGGCAGCGAGATCCTGTGCATCAACGTAGGGAGGATTGGAGAGTATGAGATCAAAGCGTTGGTCGGTGAACGCGCTAAACAAGTCCGAACGAAGACAAGTCACACGATCATCGACCCCATGCAACGAAATATTGTCCTGGGCGAGGGAAAGCGCTCGTTGATCAATATCGCTGAGGACCACCTCCGTAGTGTCTGAAGTCAGTGCCGCGGAGATGCCAATGCAACCACCACCGCAGCACAAGTCAAGAACGCGTGGCGCAGCTGGTGGTCGCCACCAGGGCTGGAAATCGTTGGCGATAAGTTCCGCAAAGGGAGAGCGCGGAACTAGCGCACGCTCATCCGCGATAAACTCCACGCCCATAAACCAAGAACGGCCGATCAAATAGGCAAGAGGGACGCGATCGTCTATACGACGGGAAGCGAGGCTAGCAATCGTTGCTAACTGCTCTTCCTGCAGCGGCAAGTCGACACACTCCCGACCCGAGTTTGGCGGTAGCTTGGCAACGAACAACACCAGCATGCAAGCCTCATCCCAGGCGTTATCGGTTCCATGACCGTAAAACAAGTTCGCTTCGAGAAATCGACGATGAACTTCATCCAGAACCGAACCTATTGTTCTCGACGAGCCGATCGTCACATTGCTGCTCTCCATTGAGGTTGTTACCATTTTACCTATTCCCCTTTCTAGAAGAGTCCACCGCCATGGAAGCACATTGGGCGGGCATCATCAGTGCCGTCGGAGAAAACCTTGATCGGCCCGGTTTGCAAGACACGCCTAAGCGCGCTGCTCGAGCCTTTGAATTTCTCACACGAGGTTATAAACAGTCCGTTGAGGAAGTCATAAATAACGCTCTGTTTCCTTCAGACAGCAAGGAAATGGTGCTAGTCCAGAATATTGAGTTGTATTCTCTATGCGAACACCACCTGCTTCCCTTTATCGGCAAGTGCCACGTCGCTTATATCCCCACCGGAGAGGTGCTGGGTCTGTCTAAGGTCGCTCGCGTGGTGGATATGTACGCGCGTCGCTTGCAGATCCAGGAGTCGCTCACTACCCAGATTGCGCAGACCATCCGAGAGGTTACCAAAGCGGAAGGCGTTGGCGTGATCATAGAGGCACAGCATATGTGCATGATGATGCGCGGCGTCGAAAAGCAGAACTCTATGATGAAAACTTCAGCGATGTTGGGAACGTTCCGCGATGATCAAAAAACCCGGGATGAGTTCTTATCACTATTGCAGTTGTCGAAGTAAAGCTTCAGCAATCGACTTTTTCTCCATCTCGCGCTGCGTTTCGCCTTTTCAAGGCAGTTAACATCAAGTGCTGTTAATTGCTCGTCTGTTCTAAGAACTCACCGTGGAGATACTGGCGATTGCTGCTTCGCGCCGAGGCATAGAGCAGAAGGCGCCCTACGCTCTTGCCAGCAACTTGGGAAGCACTGTCGTCGGAAACACTGTCCGGAGAGCTTTCAGCGGTTGGCCCACGGTTCTCGACGGATCGCTCCTGATCGCCGTTACTGAGGGGCGTGACAACCGCTGAACTGTTAGGAACACTTGCTCCACCCTCGGCCACATCGATGACCCGATACACAAAATAACGTTGTGACACTTCACGGCCATAGAGAAGTCGCTCTTCGAAGATTCGGTTCGCCCACTGCACGCTGCTGCCGCAGGCTCGCGCTTCGCAGGAATAGATCAATTCAAAGCGAGCATCATCAGCTAGCTCCTCCACTAGATCATTGACGACTTCCTCAGAACTGAAACCATTCGCCACCTGCCAGGTATAGCGATACAGTGTGCCGCTAAGACGCTCGCTCTTACGAGGCGCCCACTGTCCGCGAACCTTCTGGATAGCTCCCAAAGGGACCGTATAAGCATTCACGGCCCTGGTCTCTGCCTGGTTCGTAGCCGCTAGGTAAGCACGTTCTCCAAAATTACTCAGCACCGCTAGCGGGGCGAGAGACGGGTCCGCTGCCACCGACACTGGAGAAAGCAATGGCAGGATAAGCGTCGGAATTAGCCTTTTGACCGTGCGACCCAGAGCAACGCCGTCGAACCACTCCGACATTCGTATACGGTGACTAGGAAGGACAGACCTCGAAGTCGAGTGACCCCAATCTAAGCGAGCTGCTTTTTTTAACTGAAAGAGCAATAGAAAACCTTGAAGACCACACCAAAGAATGGGCAAACCCGAAGGCTTACGGCAACGCCCCGAAACTATAACGTCTATCGACAGACAATAGTAAGTTAAGGAAAAAGGCGCGCCACAACAATCAGCCAAGATAACCGGTAGCGGGCGTCAGCTTGCCTAAATTGGGGCCACCCTAGAAGCGATAGTCCGGTCCCGGTGGCTTTCGAAACTCATAGAGTCACAGAAACCGAAGCAGCTATGTTCCAGTTTTAGTTCCGGTTTTAGCTCCGATTTTAGCTCCGGTTTATGCTCTGATTCCCACGCAGAGCTACGCTCAGCGCGAATCTCACGGCCGAGCTTCGGTTAACCCTCTTAGTCTTGTTCTTCAGGCTTCCGTTAATTGCAGGAGAAGCTTGTTTAGTCGCTCTACGTAAGCCGCTGGATCAGGAAGCTGCCCTCCTTCGGCGAGATTTGCTTGGTCAAATACGATCCGCGTTAGATCAGCAAATCGATCTTCATCTGATTCCGAATCAAGCCGCTTAACCAAAGAGTGAGCCGGATTAATCTCGAAGATAGGTTTGCTATCGGGCACGTCTTGTCCAGCCGCTTCCATGATTCGCTTCATTTGTGCACCCATATCGTGATCGCCAACCACAAGACACGCCGGCGACTCTACTAAACGAGTTGTGGCACGAACCTCTTCCACCTCTTCTCCGAGAACTGCTTTGATACGCTCGACAAGGCCCTCAGCCGCTTTCTCAGCACTTTCTCGCTGTTCTTTCTCATCTTCGCCCTCATCTTCTAGATCGAGACGCCCGCGAGCAACGTCCTGGAGGGCTTTGCCATCGAACTCGCTCAGGTGGTTCATTAACCAATCGTCAACCCGATCCGATAAAAGCAGCACTTCAAGACCTCGCTTGCGGAAGATCTCAAGCTGGGGACTTCTACGCGCGGTGTTGAAGTTTTCAGCGACCACGTAGTAGATTTTGTCCTGTCCTTCCTGCATACGGGCTACATAGTCCGACAGGGATTGATCCTGAGTTTCTTGATCCGAATGAGTTGTCGCGAATCGAAGCAGTTCAGCGATTTTCTCTTTATTGCCAAAGTCTTCTGCAGGTCCTTCTTTTAAAACCTGCCCAAACTCGCTCCAAAAAGTGGCGTACTTTTCAGCGTCGTTTTTCGCCATTTTCCCAAGCATGTCGAGGACGCGTTTTGTGAGGGCGCTACGCAGCGAATCAACGGTTTTATCCTGCTGTAAGATCTCGCGCGAGACATTCAGCGAGAGATCGTTCGAATCGAGCACACCGCGCACAAAACGAAGATAAAGCGGCAAGAATTGCTCCGCATCATCCATGATAAATGTACGCTGCACATAGAGTTTTACGCCGCGGTTAGCATCACGATTCCATAGGTCGAAAGGTGCTTTGGAAGGGATGTAGAGAAGACTCGTATACTCTAGCTTGCCTTCGACACGGTTGTGGCTCCAGCTCAGCGGGTCTTGAAAATCGTGAGCCACATGCTTGTAGAACTCGGTGTACTCATCGTCGCTTACATCACTGCGACTTCTGGTCCAAAGGGCTGTAGCCTCATTGACCGCTTTGTACTCGGGCTCAACCGCATCGTCTTTGGCGTCTTCCTCTTCGGAAGCCGGGGGAGGCGCTTCCTTCATCAGCACCGGCACGGAGATGTGGTCTGAGTACTTTTTAATGACGCTCCTAACCCGCCAGTCGCTAGCAAAATCCAGGGAGTCTTCTCGTAGGTACAAGGTTATTGCCGTACCGCGAGATGGCTTTTCCTGTGCCTGAATCGAAAAGTCGGCCTCACCGGAGGACTCCCATAGGACAGCCTCACCGGGCTCTGCACCGGCTTTCAAAGTGTGAACCTGCACCCGATCCGCGACAATGAAAGACGAGTAAAAACCGACGCCGAACTGACCGATGAGTTGGGAGTCTTTTTGCTGATCGCCAGACAGTTGTTCAAGAAAAGCAGCCGTACCCGACTTGGCTATCGTTCCGAGGTTTTCGATGACCTCGTCTCGATTCATTCCTATTCCGTTATCGGTAATCGTGATCGTCTTTGCTTCCTCATCAACATCCACTGAGACGGAAAACTCCGAGTCACCTGCGAGCAAGCTGTCATCGGATAAGGCGGCAAAACGCAACTTGTCCACAGCGTCTGACGCGTTCGAAATTAGCTCACGCAGAAAAATTTCCTTATTGGAATATAAGGAGTGAATCATCAGGTGAAGGAGTTGCCGTGCTTCCGTTTGGAAGCCAAGAGTTTCTTTTTCTACTTCCGCATTCATAGCGTTGGGTCCTAGCGAGCAGTCTAGTTACGATGATCTGGCGGATTTGGGGTCAAATGCTTGTTTTTCAAGCGCTAGTCGACAATCCTCTCACCCTGGCAGAGCAAATAAGACGAAAAACAAATGAATTCAGGTACAGACTCCATTTGGCGCCTCGGCGAAGCAGTTAGGGCGGGCAGTTCGTGGTGTAGATCACTGGAAAAAACTGAGTCGCAGGCCGCTCTTCCGCGCGGCCGAAAAGCGCGACTTCTGTCCGCCAC
The DNA here is from genome assembly GCA_039024595.1 of Pseudomonadota bacterium. Lineage (GTDB taxonomy): Bacteria > Pseudomonadota > Gammaproteobacteria > Pseudomonadales > Halieaceae > Congregibacter. Next base: position 5,950 of record JBCCQO010000062.1, read on the forward strand.
AATCCTCAGCGGAATTCTTCTAGGATTGCTAGGCGCCTGCACCGACAGCAATTCTCTCGATGTACCGCCGATCACACCATTGCCGCCTCCTCCGCAGTTTTTACCGGTGAGCGAGCCGCAAATCATGGCGCCACCCGCCATCAACGAACCGTTCCTGATTAGCACTACCTTTGACTTTGCAGCCCAGGGTTACCAGGCGGAGGAGTTCTTTCTCTCTGGTACCGCTAACGCCTTTAGCAATTTGAATGAATTGCAAAGTGATGGTCGTTGGGAAGCCGAGCCTGCGGAGACCGCCGACTACGTAACTCGTGTCATCGTATATCGGCCTGTAGACGCCTCCGAGTTTAGCGGTACGGTTGTCGTGGAGTGGTTAAATGTCACCCAGGGTTTCGACGTACCTGTTGGCTGGGGCGCTGGCCATGTAGAGGCGCTCCGGCGAGGCCATGCATGGGTCAACGTCACCGCTCAGCGAGTAGGAATAGAAGGTCTTGAGGATGCGAGCCTTCCCTTTTTCTTACAAGCGGTCGACCCGGAACGCTACGCCGATCTAAGCCATCCGGGAGACAGTTTCTCCTACGACATATTCACTCAGGTAACCGCTGCGATTAGAGGCGATGACAACATCATCGGCGGCTTTCAGGCTGAGGTGCTGATCGCAACCGGTGAGTCCCAATCGGCTTCCCGTTTGCTGACCTATGTCAACGCTGTTCAACCGCTTTACAACGCTTATGACGCGATCTTAGTCGATAGTCGATTCGATAGTGCTCAACCTCTCGCCCAGGAACCCCAGATTGAAATCCCGGCGCCGGACGCAGTGCTCTTTCGGGACGATCTGACTACGCCAGTACTGAATCTTCAAGCAGAGACCGATGTAATTCCACTGGGCTCCGTGGACGAACGACAACCCGATTCAGATTTCTTTCGCCTATGGGAAATGGCTGGTGCAGCGCACAATGACAACTACCAGCTAAATCTCGGACGCGACGACGTGGGCGTAGGCGCGGAGAAAGCGCTCGTGGTTGAAAATAGTCTAATTTTTGGCCTGTTCGCCTGTGACCGCCCCATCAATAGCGGACCCTATCCCTGGTTGTACATGCGTGCTTTGAATGCACTAGAAGGCTGGGTTCGAGATGGTGTAGCAGCTCCAAACGCGGAACGATTGGAAGTCGCTGATGACAGCATGAGTTACCTATTCGACGCTCAGGGAAATGTTCTTGGAGGTATCCGAACGCCGTACGTTGACGCTCCAGCCGCTCGTATCTCTGGAGAACTCAATACTGGCGGAGCGGGTTGCCGCCTGTCGGGAACCACTGAACTGTTTGATGCAGCAACGATGGCAACGCTTTACGTGGACCGCGATGGATACATCGCTGCGGTCGCTGACGCCACAGATGGTGCAGTTTCTGCAGGATTTCTGCTGGACGAGGACGCTGTTCGAATAAAAGAGGCCGCTGGTCTGCAGTGGGATGCACTAAGCGCTGAGTAAGCACTATCGGCAGCACATGTTCACAACCTTAAAAGAAAAGGCCCGCTGGCAGTGTTAGAGCCAGCGGGCCTTTTTTGTACCGCTAATTTTACTTCAGCGCCCCAACGCTACCAGCCAGTTACCTCGGCCAGTCCAGTTCCGATGTCGGCGAGAGATCGTACGGTTTTAACACCGGCATCTTCTAGCGCTGCGAATTTCTCATCCGCGGTTCCCTTACCGCCGGCGATAATCGCACCGGCGTGCCCCATCCGCTTTCCTTTCGGGGCGGTTACACCTGCAATATAGGACACAACAGGCTTGGACACGTTTGCCTTAATGTACGCCGCCGCTTCTTCTTCCGCCGTTCCGCCGATCTCGCCAATCATCACTATTGCTTCTGTCGCTGGGTCGGCCTCGAATAACGACAGAATATCGATGAAGTTTGATCCAGGTATCGGATCTCCACCGATTCCCACGCAAGTGGACTGGCCGTAGCCCGCATCGGTTGTCTGTTTTACTGCCTCATAGGTCAGTGTTCCAGAACGGGAGACGATGCCCACCCTCCCAGGTTGATGTATATGGCCAGGCATAATGCCAATCTTACACTCGCCGGGAGTGATTACCCCTGGGCAGTTCGGTCCAACCAGTCGGACACCCACTTCATCGCATTTAACCTTTGCTTCCAGCATATCCAGCGTAGGGATACCCTCGGTTATACAAACAACCAGCTTGACCCCTGCATCTGCGGCTTCCAGGATCGAGTCCTTGCAGAAGGGCGCGGGCACATAGATTACCGACGCGTCGGCGCCCGTTTCACCCACCGCCTCCGCGACGGTATTGAATACCGGCAGGCCGAGATGTTCCTGACCACCTTTACCGGGCGTGACACCTCCAACCATCTTGGTGCCGTATTCGATCGCCTGCTCCGAGTGAAAAGTACCCTGAGATCCGGTAAAGCCCTGGCAGATCAGCTTTGTATTACTATCGATGAGAATGCTCATTAGGCTGCTCCTCCAGCGGCGTTTACGGCCTGCTGAGCAGCATCCGTGAGACTTGTAGCGGCGATGATGTTTAAACCGCTGTCAGCGAGGACTTGACGGCCCAAATCCGCGTTGTTTCCCTCCAGGCGTACAACCACGGGTACCTCCACACCAATTTCTTGAACAGCCCCAATGACCCCCTCAGCGATAAGGTCACAGCGAACGATCCCACCGAAAATATTGATCAGAACCGCTTTCACCTTGTCGTCAGAAAGAATAATTTTGAACGCCTCGGAAACCCGCTCCTTGGTAGCGCCACCGCCAACATCGAGAAAGTTTGCGGGATCTCCTCCATGTAACTTCACAATGTCCATCGTGCCCATCGCGAGCCCCGCGCCGTTGACCATGCAGCCAATGTTGCCGTCTAGAGCGACGTAATTGAGTTCCCATTCCGCGGCATGGGCTTCACGGGCGTCTTCTTGACTGGGATCGTGCATTTCACGAACAGCAGACTGTCGATAGAGCGCATTGCCATCGACCCCTACCTTCGCATCGAGGCAGTGAAGGTTCCCCTCCTCGGTTATCACCAGCGGGTTCACTTCAATGAGAGCTAAGTCTTTTTCTTGGAACAGACGAGCGAGACCAAGAAAAATCTTAACAAACTGCTTTATCTGATCGCCCTGCAATCCGAGTCGAAACGCTAAATCTCGCCCTTGGTAAGGCTGTGCACCCACCAGCGGATCAATAGTGGCCTTCAAGATTTTCTCAGGTGTTTCATGGGCGACCTTCTCGATTTCGACACCACCTTCTGTCGACGCCATGAACACCACGCGCCGTGTAGAGCGGTCAACGACGGCACCGAGATAGAGTTCATCGGCAATATCGGTACAAGTCTCTACAAGTATCTTTGAGACCGGCTGTCCGCTAGCGTCCGTCTGATAAGTCACCAGATTTTTGCCAAGCCACTGGCGGGCAAAATCAGCGACTTCTTCGGTCGTTTTTACTAACTTGACACCGCCAGCCTTGCCACGACCGCCGGCGTGTACCTGTGCTTTTACTACCCACATCTCACCGCCGATTTTCTCAGCCGCTTCGCTCGCAGCTTCGGGAGAATCAACTGCGTAACCTTGGGACACAGGTAAGCCATACTCCGCGAACAGAGCCTTACCTTGATACTCATGAAGGTTCATTTCTCTTCCTATTGCTAAGTGATGCTTCTCAATGAAGCCTGAAAGAAAGCTGTGCTAGCGGCGCTTTCGATTAGCTATGTGAATCGCGTGGCCGTCTACTGCCAGAGCGGCTTCGTGCACCGCCTCGGACAGGGTCGGGTGACCGAACACCATTAGGGCTAGATCTTCCGCACTGGAGCCGAACTCCATGGCAATCAATACTTGCTGCGCCAAATCAGCAGCGGAAGGGCCGACTATATGGCAACCCAGTATGCGGTCGGTTTCTTCGTGTGCGATCAGCTTTACCAGGCCATCGTAATCATTAGACGCCAAAGCTCGCCCACAGGCCGTGAAAGGAAAGCTTCCTGCTTTATAGGGTACACCGTCCGATTTGAGTTCCTGTTCCGTCTTGCCGACCGCGGCAATCTCTGGGTGGGTATAAATAATCGATGGTATACAGTCGTAATTGACCTGCGCCGCTTTACCGGCAATGCGTTCAGCAACCATGATGCCTTCTTCGGAGCCTTTATGGGCAAGCATCGGTCCGCGTACCACATCGCCCACCGCATAAACATTGGGTGCAGCCGTCACGCATTGCTCGTTGACGAAAATAAAGCCCCTCTCATCGAGAGTCACACCACTATCGTCCGCCAAAAGGTTCTGTGTACGTGGTCGGCGGCCAACGGAAACAATGAGCTTATCGAATATTTCTTGCTGGTCTCCATCGGGGCCTGAGTACGTCACGTGGACCTGACCGTCTTTCACCACAGCCTCAGTAACCCGTGAACTTAGCCGTATATCAAGACCCTGCTTCTTAAAGATTTTTCCGGCTTCTTTGGCAATCTGTGTATCCATGATCGCCAGAAAATCGTCGAGTGCTTCAATCAATACCACTTCCGCGCCCAACCGCCCCCAAACGCTGCCGAGTTCGAGACCGATCACGCCCGCACCAATAACACCCAGGCGCTTGGGCACCTCGGTGAATTCCAGGGCGCCGGTAGAGTCGACTATAAACTCGTTATCGATGGGAGCTGGAGGTATTTGGACGGGCTCAGAGCCAGCGGCGATGACCACGGATCCGGCCTCTACCACGCTAACGGAACCATCAGCGGCGGTAACCTCTACGTTGGCACCGGAGAGCACCTTGCCACGGCCCTGAATCAGGGTGATGCCATTGTGCTTGAACAGACCGCCAACCCCCCCTGTAAGCTGGGAGACGACCTGATTTTTCCGCTCCAGCATTGCACCCACGTCAATCTTGGGTGTATCGATGCCTATCCCATGCAAGGCGAATGTGTCTTTCGCTTCATGAAACTTGTGACTGGAGTCCAGCAGAGCTTTTGAAGGTATGCAGCCAACATTGAGACAGGTACCTCCCACAACCGGCTTACCGGAATCGTCAGACCACTCTTCTACCACTGCTGTATTGAGGCCAAGCTGGGCGGCACGGATCGCACCAACGTAGCCAGCAGGTCCAGACCCGATCACTACCACATCAAAACTATCTGCCATGGTTCTACTTACTCTCCAAAAATTTGAAAGCGGATCCCACTAAGCTACTAAAGCTGCAACAAGATGCGCGCCGGGTCCTCAATAAGATCTTTCACTGCCACGAGGAACTGAACGGCAGTCTTGCCATCAATGAGTCGATGATCGTAGGAAAGGGCGAGATACATCATTGGCAAAACGGTCACTGCTCCATCAACCACCATGGGGCGTTCTTGGATTTTATGCATCCCAAGAATTCCTGTTTGCGGTGGGTTCAGAATCGGAGTGCTCATCAGCGACCCAAAGACCCCACCGTTGGTTACAGTGAACGTGCCCCCGGTCATGTCTTCGATGCTCAGTTTGTTATCTCGTGCACGGCTACCCAAATCTACGATGGCGGCCTCTACGTCGGCCAAGCTCATAAAGTCGGCATCACGCAGTACGGGAACAACCAAACCGTTTGGCGCTGACACAGCTACGCCAATATCTTGATAGCCGTGGTAAACAACGTCGTTTCCATCGATCGACGCATTGACCTCTGGATAGCGCTTCAGGGCTTCACATGCAGCCTTAACGAAGAAGCCCATAAATCCCAAACGGGTTCCATTGTGTGTTTTCTCGAATTGCTCCTTATACTTCTTACGCAGAGCCATGACCGGTGCCATGTTCACCTCGTTAAAGGTCGTCAACATAGCAGTCGACTGAGTGGCCTCCAGCAAGCGCTCCGCGATACGGGCGCGCATACGCGTCATTGGTACGCGCTTTTCTACCCGCTCACTTGAGGGGCCACTAGGCACATCAACCACTTC
>JBCCQO010000063.1:0-11848 GCA_039024595.1 Pseudomonadota bacterium
ATGAATATGAGCTAACCGGCGAATATTTCATCGGCTATAAATACGGTTTTCGTATTGTCGACGCCCATCGCATCGATCGCCGAAGAAAAGGGCAGCGTAGCGTCGATAAGCGAATGGGGCTGGAACTTGCTACAGCTATCGCACATCAGAAGTTCCTCAAGGGCCGCACGAGCATGGACCCGGCTCACCTGGTAGGTGATGCCTTTCGAATACATAGCCCTAAGGGGAATCTCCGCTGTGGTACCAATCCCGGCGGACACGCCGGTACAAATACCGCAGGGGGCTGTTGAGCGAAGTGCGAACACGAGCGCTTCGGGGATGCCTGCTCCCTCAACGGTAATGTCAAACTGTTCCTCGATGGCCATCGAGGCTGAGTACGTGGTCGCGATGGCTTCGGCGCCCAATGCGCTGGCTACGCTAAGCCGGCGTTGATCGAAGTCCCGGTAGACGACGCGCTTCGCTCCTAAGGCAATAGCGGCTTTTACCGCGTAAAGAGCCACGCTCTGCGCCAGGCCACCGATGACTAGAACATCCGACCCAGGGTATTCACGCATCGGTCCCGCGACTGTCCGGTAACCATCGACGGCGTTGTCCGACATTGCCGCCGCATCAACTAGCGATAGCTCCGGGGGGATTTTGACGAGCATCGCATCCGCAAAGGGTACGCGCAGGAGGTCGCTCAGACCGCCGCCCCATTCGGATTGGCCAATCGGGGCCAGACCGTAGGACGCGAACGCGGGCACGCTAAGACAAGCATTTGTAAAACCTTTGCGACAGTTGCTGCAGGTACCACAGCTGATTTGGAAGGGAACAATTACCCGGTCTCCTGGCACTACGTTCCCCACCGCGTCACCGATGTCGACTACCTCTCCTGCGATCTCATGACCGAATGCAAAGGGGCCCTCCAGCGGATACAAACCAGTAGCGATATAAAGATCTAAGTCGCAGCGAGTGACAGCGAGGGGGCGGACTAGTGCTTGTGCGCTAGTGTTTATCGTCGGAGTGGCTACTTCTCGCCACTCGAAAGTATCTGCCTTGAGGAATGTGAGTTGTTTCAAGGTAAAACTCCAACCAACACGGATCAGGTATCTTCTTTGCCATCACTGTGGCAGCTGATGATGGAATGAGATAGCTCAAATATGGAAAAATACTTTTCATTAATGAAAAGACAAGGATGCGATCGACAGTGGACTGGAACAATGTGAAAGCCTTTGTGGCGGTCGTCCGAGCAGGCTCGATCAGTGAAGCCGCGCGCTCCGCGGGCATGTCGATTGCGACGCTGTCCCGGCGGATCGATCAGCTTGAGCACGCGACCTCTCTGAAGCTACTGCTGCGCAGCTCATCCGGGGTTACGGTGACGCAAGAGGGTGCGTCGTTTTATCGAGCCACGCATGACGCTCAGACTGCTATGGACACGGTACAGCGCGTCGCACGCTCGTTGAAGGCTCGCGAGGCGGAGCTGCCCGTTCGTGTATCAGCAACGGAGACGGTCATTACGACACTACTCGCTCCAAGATTGGCGGCGCTTAAAAGTTTCGAACACGCGCCCCGCATAGACTTGCTGGTGTCCTACGAGAATGCCGACCTCAGTAAGCGCGAAGCTGATATGGCGATTCGTTTGGCGGCGCCAGTCCAAGAGACACTTGTTGCAAGAAAGTTGGGGACGATTCACTCACAACTCTATGCGTCCAATGACTACTTTGCTCGACACAATCCAACGACTGCGACCTTAAAGCAGCAGGAGTATCTTTTGCTCGATGATCGCTATGGTGATATTCCTGAGGTAGTGTGGGCGCGGGAGCAGGGATTTACTGCCCGTGCGCTAATGCTATCTAGCAGTACCCTCGCTCTGCTCGAGGCCGCCAAACGTGGACAAGGTATCGGTTTGTTTCCGGAATATCTGGCGCGGTGCCATGGTCTCAAAAGAGTCGATTACCCGGTCTCCCTAGTTCGTCCTTTATGGATGGTGTTCCATAAGAGTGCGAGGAACGATCCTCGAATCAAACAGGTCCGCACCTGGGTCGCGAGCAGCGTGAAGACCGGCTTGGCCGGCGAATGAGTGTAGTGACAACAAGGGGCCCAACGACCCGCTAGCGTCGGATAAGTGAGCGATTCGTAATGTTTGCTAGGTCGCCTTGCTGTGTTTATCTCCGTGATAAAGCGCATAGAGTTCTGGTAAGAAGCTCGCTAGGTGATTCATCTCCATCGCGCAGTGCGTCAGCATGTCGCGCCCGAGCGTAGCGGGCATGGTGAATCGTTCAAAGAGGCGAGTCCGCAGCAACCAATTGCGAGGATCTTGCTCCCGGCTACCGGTAACCATTGCCCGGCCTAGCCAAAAGCGGCTGCGCATTTCACAGCCATAGGAAGTCTCACGAAGCTGATGAACAAGCCAGCCGAAACTGATCGGAACTTTTTGCAGCGCCACACGCCCGCAAACAACAGCCGAGGTTCCACCGCGGCATAAGTCTGCGTTTGCTCCAAAGAGTACCCGCGGATCGCAAAAGCTGATGCAAATGTCCCCTCGGCGTGCACCGATGTATTCGGTCACGTAATGGGTCGTCATGTACTTTTCTCTGTTCGACGCCTGTGCATCGTCACCGCGCATCTCGAGCGTACCGTTGGCGATATGAGCCCGCGGGTGCCAGAGCTTGTAGCGCTGATCCTCCATGTAATGCCAACCCATCCACCATTCGAACATTGCACCAGTGGAGTTTGGGAACTCCGTTCGTACCGCGACATAGCGCTGGCCGTTGGGCAAACGGGCGTATCCATTTTCCAGACTGAGATATCCGGGTTCTAGTAGTTTGTCTGCATCTCCAAGAGAAAGAGCTAACTCACTTGCCTCCTCGCCGCGCGCTAGTGCGTCGAGTACTTCTTCCGGCATAGGCGCCATATCCGGCTTCCAGAAGGGCGCATAGGGCTTCCCATTGAGATCCCCTGGGCGCATGCCTAGATACTTCTCTCTTGTTCTGCGAGCACTCACTGGCGCGATGCCTTTGTAGGGCCGTCATCTAGACTAAAGCTCAGTAAGAAAGTCCAAAATAGCAGTACAGAGCCTACGACACGCTCATAAGCGCCCAGCCAGCTTGGCTCGAGCAACGGAATAACGGGCACGAGTCCGATCCATACCAGGAGAACCAGGAGATTTACTCGTGCCAAGGAAATGCCTCTATCGCGAAGACCTGGCAGCAATGCTGCCATGGCGACGCCGATGACAGACGCAAGCACCGATAGCGGGTCGTTGGCATTGGGTCCGAAAAGCTGCGCGTCACTGGCGCTAGCGAAATAGTAAGCCACGTAGAACAGCATAGGGACGCTGATGGCCAGAAGAAAGCTGCCGCTTCGCCAGCTCGTTCTACTGTTCCCGATCCAGAGTTTTGGGACTAACACAGCCCAAGCCAAGGCTAGCGAGAGCAGCCCTAGGGTATGTATCCAGCCGGTTGTGCTGCGACTGAGTTGGCTAATGGGCGTGGAGGAGGCATCCGCACCGCTTAAGTACATTGCGAATAGGTGGGACACCAGCGTGACCAAGACACCCAAACGTACAGCAACTACTGATCTCATGGCATTAGGTCGATCGGCGGATTGAAGTGCTTCACTCTACGCCTTCATCGTTCTTGAACTCGTCTTGCCTGTGGTCCGCTTTGGATCAGGCGAAAAGCGTACACAATGAGTAAGGCAAATGAGGTCGATCATCCTTGAAGCTGCGACCCTACTGTACCCAGGACGATCTTCGATCTGCCAAATCTCGTCCCGCAATGGACGGTGAGTTCCTGCGGAAGCCTCTATCGGTTTTTGTACTGGCGGTCCTACTGGTCACGGGCGAGACTGGGCATGCACCTTCACCAAGCCAAGCCAGCGCCCCTGCAGTGAGGTTTTCTTCTGCACTGCCAAAAACGCCGCGAAAGTTGTCTTCAACGGCGCATAAAGTGAAACGACCGGTATCCACCAAGCCCGTGTAGAACTCTCCCTGTTCTTCGCCGTTTACCGTCTCGAAGGCAACCAAGCGCAAGCGTGTATTACAGCCGTTCTGATCGAAAGCGTTTTGACCTACGGCTTTACCCGAGGTATCGCTTCCAATCAAAGCGATCTCTACAAAGGGAGCGAGGCTGTTGATGAGCAGTTCGCTGGCGGAGGCGGTTGCTTCACTGGTAAGAAAGGCAATGCGCAATGGCACGACGGAGGCGGGCCGGTCATTGAACAGGTAGTCGAAGTCTTCCGATGCCCTTTTTTCGTTGTAGCTCAAGCGATAGGCGATCTGTCGCTCTGCGACAGCGCCACCGAGTAAATCAAGAAAGCGCTCGGCGACCTCGACGAGACCGCCGCTGTTATAGCGCAGGTCCACAACAAAGTCGGTGACGCCCTCATCGCTGAGCGTTTTGAAGGCTGCCTCCAATTCGTCAATTGCCGACGAGGTGAAGCTGCGTAAATGAATGTAGCCAGCCGGAGCCAGACCTGCGCGGTCGATGCTCAGCGGTGCTGCCGCTAGCGGCGGAACGTCGAGTTCGCTCTTGGCAACGACTACTTCCAGTACTTCGCCGTCTACTAGGAGTCGAAAACCACGTTCCACACCAAGCTCAGAGGGTCCAAAAACTTCGCTAATAGAAGCCCCTTGCGCTTCGTAAGTTTGCATCGACTGAAAACCACTGCCCGTGTCTACCGCCAGCAGCTCCGCCCCCCGAATAAAGCCCGCTGCTTGTGCATTCCCACTCTCGTAGGCATCGCTGATCAGATAGCTACCATTCGCGTCAATGCCGAACCTAAAGCCAAAACCGATAAAGGCCCCCGTGCTGAAGTTCGCTTGATCAGCGGCGACTGTTGTTAGATAGGAGAATCCGGGGTCGCGAAAGTCTTCTGCCAGTGGTGCCGTCAGTGCGGACAGAAGCGCTTCCGCACTGTCGAAGTCTGCGAGACTTACCGGAGCCATCTCGTCGTACCAAAGGTACCAGTCCTGCGCGACTGAAAAAACGAACTCCTTTTGACTCTCTACACCGCAACTAGCGCTGGTGACGGGTGGGTTGGAAGTTCCACTGGAGCCGGAACCTCCACCACCGCATGAGGCCAGCACTGTGCTAACCCCGACGGCCAGAAAAACCCTCCCGGCGATCGAGCGAGCGGTGCAAGTTTTGGTAGTTGTGGCTCGGTTAGCAAACATCTAGGCTCTTCTTTGTACGACGCACCGACGCACGTCGGCAGCAGAGAGATTCAAATCAAGGATAAGAAATAATAGTGGATTTATGATGGGAATTTGTCACTCAGCGATGCGGTTGGAACGCTGCACCGCCTCCAAGATCACGCTGTTTTCTTGCCTTTCGGTTTTGTGGCCCCGTCGCCTCCCTAAATGAGCACTCGGATCTGCAGAAACTGTTCAAGCACCCTCACCGGGCCCTACTGTGCAAGCTGCGGTCAAAGGGAGGATCGTCCAGACTTGCATGTTTGGGAAGCGATTGGAGAACTGTTTGGTGAAGTGTTCACCTTGGACTCCAGGCTATGGCGCACGCTGATGAGTTTGTTGTTCCGCCCGGGTTTTCTAACGGCCGAGTATCTGGCAGGGCGGCGGGCGCGTTATCTGCCACCCTTTCGTCTCTACCTAGCTATTTCTTTCCTCTTATTTCTCGTCTTATCTCTCGCGCCTGCGTTAGTCGAAGTCGAGGATTTAGACTTTGATTTAGACAGCGGGCCAGCTGCGCTTGAGGAGGCAATGGATCCTAACGCCGCCGTAACGGCGAACCGTGCTTTGGAACAAGTGGATGATAGTTGGCTTCAGCGTCTACGTGATCGAGTAGAACGCAATCGAACACTCGTTGCGGAAGAGCCGGAGGAATACCTGGCTAAGATCGGCGACTACATGCCGCAAATGATGTTTCTTATGCTCCCCTTGTTTGCGGGCCTGATGAAGCTGATGTTCTTGTTTAGCCGCTTTCATTACCTCCAACACCTAATTTTTGCTATCCACCTCCACAGTTTTGTGTACCTCCTTTTTCTTATCGCCGAGCTGGTGGATCAGTTTAGCGTGACTCGCTTTACGCCGATCATAGATTCCGTGTTTTTGATTATGCTTTTACTGTATTTGCCACTCGCCCTCCGACGCTGCTACGCCATTGGGTTTCTCGGCATCATTACGCGCTCTATTGGAATCGTCTCGATTTACAGCTTTTTGCTGATCATTGGCCTCGCGGCCGCAGCGATCACCGTTTTGGCGGTAATGTAGGACTTACACAAAAGGTCTGCTTGAGGGTACTCGGGAAAGTGCTTTGGAGGGCACATAATAAGAACTGAAAAACCAAAAACCCTAAAAATAGAAACCCCTGAAATAGAAACTCCTGAAATAGGAACCCCAAAAATAGAAGCGCAAAAAAAGGCCCCACGGCCAAGAGCCGGGGGGCCTGTTCTTACCGCGTAGTCTTAGAACGTAAAGCGCCCTTGGAGGTACCAGGTGCCGCCGTTGAAGCCAAAGGGGCTGTCCTCAGGATACAGCTGACCAAGGCTGCCAGCACTTGGGTTCTCGTCCGGGAACTCGTCGAAGAGGTTGTCTACGCCAGCGACAAACTCGATGTTGTCGTTAAACTGATAGGCAACCTGAGCATCGATAAGAATCGCTGCGTCTACGTTGTAGTCGTTAGAAGTTGAACGCCAATCTCCGTAGTAGTTCGCGCGCAGCAGGGTGCGGAATGGCCCCTGTACGTGTGACCACTGAACGTTGCCCTTCCAATTGGGCAGCAGTTCTTCCAGAGCCTCAACACGACCGTCGCTGATCGGGTTGATGGTTCCGCGATCCGTTACCTCCGTCTCGTTCCAGTTAAAGGCGAGCGTCAGGGTAGAGCTTCCACTCAAGAAATCGAAAGAGGTGTTACCCACAATATCGACGCCGCGAGTGCTCGTGTCGAAGCTGTTGGTGAAGAAACGGAACTCGGCGAGATCATCCAAGCCAAGGAACTCTTGGCGATTGATAACGCCCTGCTGGTCTAAGCCAGATAAGGCTGCAGAAACCGAATCGTAATCCGTTCCATCTCCACGGGTGTCGCTGGTGAAGTTGAGTGCCGCGAGGAAGTCTACGTTCGCACCGAGGGCGATGCGGTCTTCCACGTCGATGTCGTAGTAATCAATCGTCCAGGTCGAATTACCGATATCGAAGGCGACACCAAGAGACCAGTTCTCTGCTTCTTCTGGGCCGAGTTCTGGACGTCCATTACCGGCGCTTTCAACAAAGTCAGCTGCTAGCTGTCCCGGTGCTGAGAACAACGGTAGCGTTCCCTGGTCAACCAATGTGCCGTTCACGTTTTGCGTAGTCACGTTGGTGATACTAGCCTGACCCGCTGTTGGCGCGTGGAAGCCAGTAGAGAAGCCTGCGCGGATGCGGAAGGATTCAGTCACTTTGTAGATACCCGCCAACTTGTAGTTGGTGGTGCCGTCGAAGTTGCTGAACTCTTCGTTACGAATCGCTGCCTGAACGGTCAGACTATCGGTAACGTCCGCTTCCAAATCGATATAAAAGGCAGTGTTGTCCTGCTCCGCTGAGGTGTCGTTCGGGAATCCGCCAAAACCGTTAGAGCTTGAGGAGAACCCTTGATCAGCCAACACACCCAGCGCGAAGGATGCCGGATCGCCGGCAAAGAGGTCGAATTCCTCTTCCCGATACTCAGCTCCAAACGCAATGTTCAAATCACTGGCCAGACCCACATCGACGCCGTAGGAGAAGTCGATGTTGTAGACGGTCTCCGTCTGCTCCTGGCCACCAGGGACAAAGTCGCGAGGTGTATCTGGCCCCAGTGACGCATTGATGGTGTTGCGGATAAAGAAGTCCGTGCGGTTGGAACCACGCTGAACGCTAGCGTCGTAGTAGAGCCCTGTGCCCACGTCGATTTTGCCTCGAACGCCGAAGGCCAGCGCCATATCCTCATTATCACCCCCGAAGCGAGGTACAAAACCTGATGGAATGGTCTCTATGAAAGAGAAGCAATTCGGATCAGCCGATACGTCCGCAAGGAATGCCGCATCAGGAATTACACCGCCCGAACCGCCGAGCGGTATCCCGTCTATACAACTGCTGCCGCCGTCGAGGTCACCGACGAGCACCGAAGGTACGCCGTCATCGCTGGCAAGACCCGTGGTCGGATCGACCGTTGGCCCGCGGTAAACACCGCCACGCTGGCCGCTGGGGCCACCCACGACGTTTCGGTAGAAGAAGCCACCGGCTACGTTACGTTCCGCGTAGTTACCGAAAGCGTAGAGTTCCGTGTTCTCGTTGATATCGAGGCCAGCGTTGAAGAACAACTTCACATCGTCTTCCACATCGGGCTGGCCCCAATACTGAGGCACTTCGTTGGTGTAGCTGTTAATCAGCTGGAAGTCCGATACGGGGGAATAACCGTTTGCCGCCGCAAACGCGACGTCATCACGCACTACGGAACGTACCGTTCCCTCTACATCACGCAATTCTGCAGTTACGTTAAAGAAACCAGTCTCGCCCAGCGGTAAGCCAAGGTTCGCTCCGACCATGTAGTTGTCACCATCGCCTTCAAAAGTCGAGCCATAGCGAGTGACGATTTCGAAGCCCTCGGAGTCATCGCGAAGCAGGAAGTTAAGTACCCCTGCGATCGCATCAGAACCGTACTGAGATGATGCGCCGTCTCGCAGTACTTCTACCTGCTTGATCGCGAGGGATGGAATGGCTGCCATATCCACACCCTGGGCACCGTCGGAAATACCGCCGCCCAAGAAGGAGATGATGGAGCCACGGTGACGGCGTTTTCCGTTGACCAACACCAACACGTTATCGGGCGACAAGCCTCTCAGGTTTGGCGGACGCACGATTGTGGCAGCGTCACTGATCGGCTGCGTATTGATGTCGAAACTCGGAACCTGTGTTCGCAGCATGTCTTGGATATCGGTGGAGCCATTGACCCGAAAATCACTACCGCTAATTACATCCACAGGCACTGGCGAATCAGCGGCCGAGCGGTCGGCGACGCGTGTGCCGGTAATAATGACTTCTTCTAACAGATCTTGAGCGACCACGGTTGACGTGGTTGCCAGGCCCGCATGCAAAGCAACGGCCATGGCAAGTAGTTTGCGTTGGGAGCGCATAGTTATCCCTCGTTATTAGTGTGCACATTTTGAGTGCAGGCGATCGAGCGAAACCGGTTTATTCGTCGATTTTGGCCAGCACCGCCCTATATTAGAGCGACGATAGGTCGGTCTGGGTGGGTAAAGTCGGTAATATTTCTGTAATCCAGTCTTCACAAAGCGGCCATAGCAAGCCCTCATCGTCCGTTGAAGGCCCCATCACGGGTTAGGCGGACGACAAATTAGGTGGAATCCAGCCCGGGTTCAGGCTGGAAAGCGACGATTCTCAGCCTGATGCACCATTACCGTCGCACTGCTCTGGTGCTCCCTCAAATCGTGCAGTGAAGTTCTAGAATCCTAGCCGATGACTCAGTTCATTAGGGAAAGTTGCACTCAAAAAAGAACACTTTAGAACTCAACAACAAAAGGGATTAAAAATGAGCGATACACACGTGACGATGGCGGTGAAACTGGCGATCAATCCAGTGGCTGGGTAGACGTTGAGAGAATTGGTCGCGCATCTCGCAGGTGCGCCCAACTACCGATTTAGAGTCGCCTAGCCCTATTTAACTTCAACTCAAGCAGCGAACAGTCCCACTTCTGACTGAACGCGTTGCACATATCGTTGTAGCTCGCCGTAATCTTCGGCGATGGCGGTCAACCAAGTCTTAGGGCGGTTATCGTAGATGCCCACTAAGATGGAGGTAACGGCAAAATCGAAGTACGACACGGAGGCACCCAATAGGAACGGTTTGTTCCCAACAGCATCCTGTAGCGCCTGGAGGTCCGAACGGGCAAACGCTCGTTGTTCTTCCTGCGTATGGCGTCCGAGACCTTGCAGGTCATAGGTTTTGCGCACTTGTCGTCGCGCTAACGTGGAGATGAGTGGACGCAGAGGCGCCGGGGCGATACTGAAAAAACCGTCGACCACGTTCGGCCACCACGCATCATCCAGCCAACGGCTGGCTACCATTATCCAATACAAGTGCTCCTCAGCCATGCGAGTCATTGCTAAGCCATTAGCTCTTTGCTCCGCTGTGAGCTTGCTGAACACACCACCGTCGGTGGCGTCGTCGAGCTGGCGAGCGATGATGTCTGAATCGGCGAAAACCTCGCCGTTGATCTCGATAAACGGCAGCTTACCTTTGGGCGCTTTGCGGGGATCCGGCTCCACGATGGTCTCATGGGGCAGGTCCAAATGTTTCAGCAGCAACTCCAATTTGAAACAGAACGGACTCACGCTGTTCATTCCAAACGCGCCGCCCAGGGTGAATAGTTTGATCTGCATGGCAGTACCGCTTCATTCTCGCTAGAACCGCATGCTACCAGGCAGAGCGCTTTTATTTGCAGCTGATGGAGAGATGCGCTCTGGAACTCTGATGTTGACTCGCTTTTATCCAACCTTGCCGCTGGGCCAGTTTTCGCTTCCGGGCCTTCCTGTTCGACCAGCGGACGAGCACGGAAATTATCTGAATTTCATGAACTGACCAAAAAAACAGGCGGTGCCGGAAGGCACCGCCCGCTCATTGGATAACTTCATTAGTTTGCTAGTTACCGCGCAGACGAACTTGGCCTCTAATTTCGCCCGCCGGATTAGCTTCCGTATGCAAGTTGATGTAGATGTTGCCCGCTGCCATCTCATTCAAAAGATTGAGATAGGGGTCCTCTCCTTCTGCTAGCGGTCCGACCACTGCAGATCCATCAATCACCGCGCTAATACCCTCTCCGTTAATGGCATCGGTTAGGTTGGCTACGACAGGACCATTACTGCCTGCCTGACCCAGATGCAGATGAGCCATAATGACTGGGCCGGTAAGGCGTCCGAAAGCAATGAAAACCTCCAGCTCTTCGGCATTGTATGACGTGATTGTCGAAAGACCGCCGCCATTGCTTGCAACTAAATTTGCGCTTACTTCCTGCTCGGGAGTGAGACGTGAGCTGAAAAACGTATCCCGCGCAAGGTCAATGAAACGAAACGAGAACTCAGCTGCGCGATAGGTAGAAGAAAGGAAATCAGCAGAACCGAATATCGGGTGGTTTAGAACGCCGTCGGGGAAGCTCAAACCACTCAGGAAACCCTCGTGAATGACTACTCCCTCGTCTTCCGTAACACCGGTGTCGGGTGCAGCCTGACCAAGAAATGCAGTGTTTGCGGCAATTTCGTCGTTAACTTCCGTACCTGCATCGAGCACTTCGCCGCCCGCGACCACGAATGTACTGCCAACGAATCTACCTTCCTCATCAAACAGTTCATGAGCAAAGGGACTTCCATTGGCAATGAACGCATCATTACTAGGAATTAGCATCGACGCATAGCTGAAGTAGCGGTCGATCGTAGGCTCTACCTGTAGGGTGATTGTGGAGCGATCGCCCGGGGCCAACGGACCTGCGGGACCGAACATGGTCGCCTGGGGAGCGCCCGGAACCAGCGCGTCAAAGGCCTCCGTTATCGAGCCAGTCGTGCCGTCCTCCGCCAGCCTCTCAACCGCTGGGGAGGGAACGAGTCCTTCCGATCCCAGAGGTACATTGCGATCGTAAATGTCAAAAGAACCATCATGGATACCTACCCAAAATGGAGTCTGTGCTGCACCGCGCGAAGGGGCAGAGTTGGTGACACTGACAATCACCGAAGGTAGTGAGTGCGCAGCTGATTCGCCACTTTCACTTTGCGCACCCACATGGGGCGTAAAGATGGCAGCCGCTAGCGCCAAAGATAATTTTGTCTTTCTTAATTCCATAATTCCTCCCTGTCGGGCCGATCTTTCAGGCCAGTCATTTGTGC